>JBFJPA010000188.1:0-8294 GCA_041617355.1 Longimicrobiales bacterium | reverse complement strand
GCGCGGCCCCGGCCAGATACGCGACGGCGAGCACGGCCAGGCCGCTTGCGAACGTGCGCACCCGGGAGCGAGGGCGAGGCGCCTCGGGCGCCGGATCCGCCTCCGCTTCCGCCGGGGTCCGCGCCGGCTCTCTGCGCCGCAAGAACAGGAGCAGGATCACGGCATCGAGCACGGCACCGGTCGCCGCGTACGGATCGCCGGGAAACAGTCCGAGCAGGACGAGCGACAGGATCGCCGCGGTCACCGCGATCCGGCGCCAGTGCGCGCGGAAAGGCAGTGCGCCCCACGCCCCGAAGGAGGCTGCGGCGAAGCCCGCGAACGTGGCCGCCAGCAGCACGGCGGCGAGCCAGGTTGTGATGAACTCCGGGACACCGAAGTAGCCGGGGATCGACGTCCGCCCCGCGGCGGTCGCGAACATGCCCGGTCGGGCATGGGCAAGGCCGTGGGCGAGAAAGGCGAACCCAATCAGGAAACGCCGGAACATGGGGCCCTCCGACGGGGCCGGTCACGCGGGCAGGGGCCGCGGCCGACTCCGACTTCACACTACGCGCGATCGCCAGGTCATGGCGTCGGGGGCGTGACGACGTTCGCGGGGACCGGGACTACGCGAGTGTACGGCGACGCCCTGCGCTCGAGCAGTCCGCAGCTCAGGCCGAAGGCCGGTCCAGATGTTCGCGCAGCCTGGACACGGTTTCCTCCACCGCGCCGAGACCAGCCTGCCGATGCAGCACTTCGCCGCGCTCATCGATCACGACGATCACGTTGGAGTGCATGAAGTCCGTGTCGGAGATACGCCGATAGCGGATCCCGAGCACGGCCGCCAGCTCGAGCAATTGATCATCGGCCCCATGGAGAAGCGTCCACCGCGCGGGGGGCAGGCGGCTGCCCTCAGCGAAGCGACGCAGCTGGTCGGGCGTGTCTCGCGCAGGATCGATCGAGACGAGCACGAAACCGACGTCCGGGACCTGCGCCTCGATCCGCTTCATGTCGGCTACGATCTGCGGACATGCCACGGCGCAGTTGGTGTAGGCCAGCGCAACCAGCTGCACGCGGCCGCCCAGACTGTCGAGTGGGCGGGCCCGGCCAAACTGGTCGAGCCACTCGCCAGCCAGGTTGTAGACGGACATGCCCGGAATGGCGGCGACCGCATCCGGCGCATGCCCATGCGCATGCGGAGCCGTTTCCCCGGCGCCGCAGCCGGCGGTGAGCACCACGAACAGCCAGCGAGCGCGCTTCAGTGCAGATCGCTGGCGCATCGGAAGCCCAGCATGGCGGCGGTCGTGCGGGCCTCGACCGCGGCTCGAAATGCATACCGCAGGAACGCCGCGTAGTCGGCAGGATCGCCCGTTGCGGTTGCACCGATTGCGCACGTCAGATCCCGGTCCTGCTTCGTGGTCTCGCGTGCGTCAGCCCCGGCGAAGATCGTGTTGAAGTCCAACACCCACTCGGCGATCCCGCCGTGCAAGTCCCATACGCCCCAGGCATTTCGGTACCCGACGGGGGCCGTGCCCACACGGCGTGGCGACAGCGCCATCTCCAGCGCGCGCTGCCGGAAATCCGCCGTGCGCGCGCCGTCCCGTTCTGTCGCGCTGGCCCTCGCTGCGTATTCCCACTCGATCGTCGTAGGCAGCCGCGCACCGCGTGCCTCGCAATACGCTCGCGCCGCGAACCAGGACACGTAGACGACCGGATCCGATTCCTCGGCCGGCGTCGTCGGCGTACGCCAGTTCTTCAGGTAGTCCCTGTCCGCGAACAGCGGAACGACCCGGTCCCTGCGCCACCGCGGCTCGCGCAAGACGAAGGCGAGGAACTCACGCTGGTTGACGGGCAGCGTGTCCAGCGCAAAAGCACCCACGTTCACCCATGTCTCGCCAGCCTGCGCATACAACGGCCGGAATCGTCCCGCGTCGATCCGCGCCATGCCAGCGGGGACAACCGGACCCTGCGCGCTCGCGGAAGGAGCGAGCGCGCAGGGGAGCAGTACTGCGCCAAGCAGATGCCGAAACGCTGGCGTCAACGGTCGTCCTGGAAGATCAACGGTTGTTGGTCGCCCGTGACCTTGATCGCGGCGAGCGCACCCTTGTTGAACACCCGGGATATCGCGTGATCCACGAGCAGCACGGTCAGCGGAACGTCGACGCGGAATTCGACGATCGCCGAGCCCCCCGCGGGCACCATTGTTGTCTGCACGTTGCGGTTCACGAGCGAGCCGCCTACCATGCGCACGATGTCGAATATCTCGCCGATCGCGTGGAACGAGCTGCTCAGGTTCGGTCCTCCGTTACCGACATACAGCCGAATCGTCTCGCCCACCTTCGCCTCGACCGCGTTGTCACCGGTCATTGCGCCCACCGAACCATTGAACAGCACGTAGTCCGGCTTCTCGTCATAGAGCTTCTGGAAGTCGAACGCCTGCAGGCCCGGCTCCCCAAACCGGCCCTTCGTGTAGAAATCGCCCTGCATCACGTAAAACTCGCGGTCGACCGGCGGCAGACCGTCCTTGGGCTCCACCAGGATCAGACCGTACATGCCGTTCGCGATGTGAACCGGCACCGGCATCGTCGCACAGTGGTAGACGTACAGGCCCGGGTTGATCGCACGGAACGTGAACGTGCGCTCCTTGCCGGGCATCGCCATCGTCGCCTCCGCACCGCCGCCCTGACCCGTCACCGCGTGCAGGTCGATGTTGTGCGGCATCTTGTTGTGCTCGTGGTTCACCAGCTTGAACTCCACGATGTCACCCTCGCGCACGCGGATGAATCGCCCCGGCACCGTCCCACCGTACGTCCAGAACTCGTACTCCACGCCGTCCGCCATCCGCATGACCTTCTCGACGACCTCCAACTCGACAACCACCTTCGTCGCGTGTTTGCGCGCCAACGGCGCCGGCACGAACGGTGGCGCCGTCAACCGCGCGGTCTCCACACCCTTCACCGCGGGCAACGCCGGAATCGGGATTCGCTCGTCCGCCACGCGCGCCCCGACAATGAACAACAGCCCCGCCGTGAGAGCGGCACCGACGGCCACGACGCCGACCGCGCTCTTCCGTCTGTCCATGTCTTTGATCTCCGCTCACCGACCGGTCGCCTTGCCGGCCACAGTCCTGTGTCGTTCCGGCCAGGGCCGGTCGCCGGAATATCCGGACTTCGTCATGATGAACGGATGTAGAGCCTGGCGGAGTCGGGAAACCGCGGCGGTCGTGTGAGGGAAAGCCGGACGCGGCGGTCCGGCAAAACGGCTGTCCGGTTCAATCCGTTTCGCGATCGAGGGCGCGGAGCAATGCGGCGTCCCGGCGATACACATCGCGGTAGAAATGCAGTTCCCCGTGCAGGTCGGCGGAGGCGGTCCAGTACAGAATCAACATCGGGATTGGTCGTGCGAGCGAAAGCGTCCGCGTTTGCCGCGACGCGATGGCGCTCTCCAGGGCCGCGCGAGTCCATGCCGGATCGTCGAGCAGCAGCTCGGCAAGGCGGAGCGGGTCCTGCACCCGGATGCAGCCGTGGCTGAACGTTCGGTCCTCGCGATCGAAAAGAGAACGCGCGGGCGTGTCGTGCAGATAGACGTCGTATTCGTTCGGGAACATGAATTTGATGAAGCCGAGTGCGTTCCGCGGGCCGGGGTCCTGGCGGAACACGTACGGGAAGGAGCGGCCGGACCAGCGTGAGAAGTCGAGAGAGGTCGGGTCGATCGTGCGCCCGGCGCGATCGATCACGCGCATGCCTTCCCGTTCGAGGTACGAAGCGTCGCGACGGATCGCGGTCAGGATCTCGCCCGCAATGCTGGTCGGCACCGTCCACGTGGGATTCAGCACCAGATAACGCATAGGCGCCGTGAAGATGGGCGTTCGCGAGTACTCCTTGCCAACGATGCCGCGTGTTTCCCAGACGATGGCGCCACCCCGCACGAGGTAGATGCGTTGCCCCGCGATGTTGGCGGCCACGAACGTGTCGGCGAGGCCGTGCAGGGTCCAGCGCGCGCGCTCGAGGTTGATGCGGATCTGGTCGATGCGGGCGTCGACCGGGACGTTCAACTCGGCGAGGGTCGCGCGGCCGACCACGCCGTCTTCGTTGAGCGCGTGTCGGTGCTGAAAGCGGCGGACCGCGCTGTCGAGGACGGCGTCGAAGGTTTCGGCCACTGTGTCGGCCCCGGCCGGCAGGTCACCCTCCATCGCGAGCCGCCGACGCAGCACGGGAATGCGCGTGCCCGCGCTGTCCAGTTGCAGAATCGGACCGCCAGGCAGCGACGGCCATCCGCCTCGCCCGCGGATGGCGCGATAGTCGGCGAGCGCGCGTTGCAGTCCTTGGTAAATGAAGTGGTTGGGGCGGAGCGCCGCGATGCGCTCCGCCAGCCGCCCGGACGCGATCATGTCCTGGAGCGTCGTCGCGTCGAGCGAGCGCTCGCGCGTCGGCAGGCGCCACGACGGATCCAGCTCCGACGGATCGACGCGCCCGTAATGCAGGTCGTTCGTGAGACGAATCAGCGCATGGCTGCGCAGCAGATCCGCGTCGGCGGCGGAATCGGCTCGGACGAACCGGTCGGGCAGACTCGCCAGAACGGTCGCATCGTACCGGGCAGGGTCGAGCCCGTCGGCCGTGACGAAACGCGCGGACGCCGCGAGGTCGCGCGCCGCTTCGGGACCCACCCATAGCGGCGCAAAGGCCCGCGCCTCGTACAGCTGCGCCAGCGTGGGCTGCGGGGGGATGGTGACGCCGAACACTTCGACGGCGTGGCCATTGCGCAGCGATTCGACGCGACGCCGGATCTCCTCGGGAACCGTCGTCGGCGGGGTTTGCAGGAGGCTAAGCGCGAGCGCCGGCCACAGCGTCGCGCGGAGGAGCGGCGTCATTCGTCCGGCTGATCGAGCACGTTGCGCAGCACCCGGTCGATCTCGTCCAGGCGGCTCACCTCGGTCTGCAACTCCAGCAGATGCTGGGACCAGGCGGGGTCGATCTGGAACGTCGATGCCACCTGAAACGACAGGTCGGCCGCTTCGTCGATCTCGGCCGTTTCCTCGCTTCCCAGCGCCCGCAGCGTCTCCTCGAAGAGCTCCAGGGTCCGGCCCCGTCGCTCCGGGTCGGCCCCACCGTCGCCACGGTCGTCATACGCGTCGACCAGGGCCTCCGCGTAGCCCGCCTCCGACTCGATGCCATCGACGACGCGATACCGGTGCAGGCCACGCGTCAGCATCAGCGACCGGCCGTCGGGCAGCGGCCGGAACTCGAGGATCTCCGCCGTGCAGCCGACGGCGCCCTCGATCAGCTCGAAGGGGCCGCTCCGATCCGGATCGTGGAAGAGGACGCCGAAACGCTTGTCGGTCTCGAGGCACCGGGCCGCCATTTGCCGGTAGCGCGGTTCGAAGACATGAAGGGGCAGCAGCGATCCGGGCAGGAGCACCGTGGGCAGCACGAACAGCGGCAGACGTCGGCGTTCCTGCATCAGCCGGCCACGTTCCGGGGCGCGACCGGCCAACAGAAGTTGGCAGGCGGGCGTCCTGTGAACGACATCGACACCTCGAGCGATTCGGGAGGAATCGAAGGTACCGCGGCAGGCCGGTCACGGGAACCGTGTGCGCGGCCTTCGCGTCTGCTTGATCCGTCGCTCGACGCATGCGCATCTTGACGATTCGCCCTCACGGAATCACGTACCCCGACAGGGTCGTACCCTGCGGGAGTTGACCAATCCGGCAGACCGGAGGCTCTAACCATGATCTCGGTTTTCCCCCTGCGCGGCGTCCTGCTCGCACCGGCCGTCCTGCTCGCCCTCGCGGTTCCCGCCCAGGCCCAGCAGGCCGAGCTCGATCAGGTGATCGCGAAAGAGGCGTTTCTGCGACCGCCGAGTGCGATCGCGGATGCCGTCCTCGCCCCGCGGCACCTGAACGTGATGCTGGGCAATCCGAGCCCGGACCGCTCGCACTTCCTGCGGCAGCAGAGTGAAGGGCCGCCGGCCATGGCGGCGTTCGCCAAGCCGTTCTATCGGCTGGGGGGGCTGCAGATCGATCACCGGGCGAATCGGGCGCGTCAGATGACGACGCGTGGCGCTTCCGGCTTCGACCTCATCGACTGGCGCACGGGCCAGACGACCTCCGTGCAGATTCCCGCGGGGCTCTCGGTGTCGGGGGCCGAGTGGTCTCCGGACGGATCCCGGGTCGCCTTCTTCGCCCACACCGAGGACGCCACACACATCTACGTCGCGGACGCATCGAACGGCCGCTCCCGGCAGGTCACGCGATCGCCCGTGCTGGCGACACTGAACACATCGATCGAGTGGACACCCGATTCACGCTCGATCGTGACCGTGTTGCTGCCGGCCAATCGCGGCGCGCCACCGGCCGCGCCCGCGGTGCCGACCTCACCGCAGGTTCGCCTCACGACACCCGACAAGAATCGGCTGCGCACGTACCCGAGCTTGTTGCAGGACCAGCACGAGAAGGACCTGCTCGAGTACTACACGACCGGTCAGCTCGCGATCGTGGACGTGCAGAGCCGGGCAACCCGCAACATCGGCGCGCCGGCCATGATCCGTAATGTCGACGTGTCGCCGGACGGGCGTCTCGCTCGCGTGGCCACGATGCGCAAGCCCTTCTCCTACATCGTGCCCGTCAGCCAGTTCGGGGGCGCGGAAGAGATCTGGAGCCTCGAAGATGGCCGCGTCCTGGCCACGCTGTCCGAGCAAGGCGTCCGCGACGGCTCGCCCGCCGACACGGCCAGCGATCCGACCAATCCCGAGAAGCGCAGCGTCGCGTGGCGGCCCGACGGCCAGGGGCTGAGCTTCCTGCAGCAGGAGCCGCGCGCGCCGGGCGACACCGCCCAGGCCGACACCACCGCCGCACAGGGTCAGGGCAACAACCGCCCACGCCGGCGCGACCGCGTCATGCAGTGGAAGGCGCCGTTCGACGAGAACGGCATGGAAGTCATCTACCAGAACGACACGCGCCTGTCGAACGTCCGCTACTCCGCCGACGCACAGGTCCTCTTCCTCACCGAGCAGCAGGGCCAGAACCGCCACGAGTTCGCCGTCTTCCTGAGCGAGCCGGGCAAGAAGTACACGATCACGCGCGGACCCGCGGGTCGGGGTGGCTTTGGCGGCTTCGGCGGTGGTGGCGGTGGGCCCGACGGTAACCTGCTGACGAAGGCACTGGCGAACGGCACCTCCGTCGTGCAGGTGTCGGGCGATGGGAATTCCGTCTTCCTGCAGGGCGTCAAGAACCACGAGAAGCCGACCGAGCAGGGGCCCCGGTCGTTCATCGACAAGGTCGAGATCCGGACCGGTACGAAGACGCGCACCTACGAGAGCGAGAACCAGGGCGTTTGGGAGCGCGTCATCGAGGTGATCGATGACGACGCCACCCAGCTCATCGTCTCGCGCGAGGGCCCGGCCGACGTGCCGGACTCCTTCTTCCGCAACGTGCAGACGGGCGAGCTGCGCCAGCTCACGCAGAACACCGATTACACGCCCGACCTCACCAACGCCAAGCGCCAGCGTCATGAGATCACGCGCGTGGACGGCTTCAAGTTCGCCGCGGAAGTCACACTGCCGCAGGACTGGACGCCCGGGACGCGGCTGCCTGGCATGATCTGGTTCTATCCGCGTGAATACACGGGCCAGGACAACTACAACGAGTCGCTCGAGAGCTACAACAAGAACCGCTTCCCCAACCTCAGCACGCGTTCGATGGACATCCTGGTGCGGGCCGGCTACGCGGTCATCCAGCCCGACGCACCCATCATCGGTGAAGAAGGTCGCATGAACGACAACTACGTCGCCGACCTGCGCAACAACCTCGCCGCCACCATCGACTTCTACGACCGCGAAGGGATCATCGACCGGCAGCGCATGGGCGTCGGCGGCCACAGCTACGGCGCATTCAGCACCGTCAATGCCATGGTCCACACGCCCTTCTTCAAGGCCGGCATCGCGGGCGATGGCAACTTCAACCGCACGCTGACACCGCTCGCGTTCCAGACCGAGCGCCGTTCCATTTGGGACGACCGCGACCTCTACATCGACATGTCGCCGCTCCTCCACGCGAACAACATGAACGGTGCGCTGTTGATGTATCACGGCGCGGATGATCAGAACGTCGGCACCTTCCCGATCAACTCCTGGCGCCTGTTCGAGTCGCTCGAGTTCCTCGGCAAGACCGCGTCCCTCTACGTCTATCCGTACGAGGACCACGGGCCGGCCACGGAAGAGACGCTGCTCGACCTGTGGGCTCGCTGGACCGCCTGGCTCGACAAGTACGTCAAGCAGGCGAGCGACGAGAAAGTCACGACGGAGGACTCCGGCAACCGCTG
>JBFJPA010000187.1:0-8313 GCA_041617355.1 Longimicrobiales bacterium | reverse complement strand
TGGAGCCGTTCGAAGGCGGGCCTGCAGCGCTTGTCGTGGCCGGGCCCGACCCGCTCGTCGTGGACCTGTGCAAGGTCGCGTTGGATCCGACGGATGGCACACTCGGTGAGGCCTTCGACTTCGAGAACGCCGCGACGGATGGGGATGTCGTGGCTGCTGCGACCGTGGTCGCACAGGATTTGAGTGCGATCGATTTTTCGCTCTGCCCGGTCGTATGGAGCCGGCCGTTCACGGCGTTCGACGACGAGACACAGCTCAGCATCACGGAGATCATTCCGGACGGGTTCGCGCTGTCCCGCGTCGCGGGTGCACCGCAGGGTGCGGTCCCGGATGGCGCGACCTGCGACCCGTTCTATTTCGAGCTGGAACCGCCCATCGAGGGACCGACCAGCGTCACACTGAACATGCAGCCGCGCTGCGGCTACAACGTGATGTTCAAGAACGTGCAGCTGGACAGCGATCTATCGCTCGGCAGAATGACGGGCGGCGGGCGCCAGGACATTGCCGTCGGCAACTTGAAGATCACGCGGGGCTTGACGGTCCACTGCGACATCACGCTGTCGAACAATCTGCAGATCAACTGGCAGAACAACCGGTGGCACCTCGACAAGCCGTTGACGAGTGCGCGCTGCTTCGATGATCCGGCGATCGTTCAGGCACCGCCGGCAGCGCCGCTGGACACGTTCATCGGCGAGGGATTCGGCCGCCTGAACAACGTGGATGGCTCGTTCGTCCGGTTCACATTCGTGGACGCCGGCGAGCCGGGCCGCAACGACCACTCGACGATTCAGATCTGGGCGCCGGGCGCGGATCCGTCCGTCGACGCGCCGATCCTCGACATCTCGGGGTTCCTGAACCACGGCAACTTCCAGGCGCACTACGACCAGCCACACGGCAGCAACAAGTAGAAGGGAAGCACGCCGCGAAAGACGAGCGGACCCGGATGCATCCGGGTCCGCTCGCTTTCTTGTCAGCTACTCGGTCGCGGGCGTCGCGCTGACGGGTGCACGGACCCAGCGCAGGATGTCGCGGACGGACGGCGGCTTGCCGGTCATGAGGACGCCGACGCGGAAGATCTTCGCGCCCACCCAGAGCGCCGCGCCGATGGCGGCGAGCAACAACATGCCACTGAGGAGGTACTCGAGCAGGGAAGGCGGCCCTGCGGCCCGGTTCATCATGACGAACGGCGTGAACGGCGGAACGAAGGAGAGCACGCGGGCCATGGTGCCGTTCGGATCGCGGCCGATCGGGACCATCGTGATGAGCGGGACCATCAGGAAGACCATGATCGGCGTCATCAGGTTCTGGGCTTCCTTCAGGGTATTGCACACGGCGCCGATGCCGACGAGCAAGGCGGCATAGAAGAGATAGCCGAGCACGAAATAGACCAGGAACGACACGAGGTAAACCGGGTCGTTCAGGAGCGGCGTGAGATCGAGACCCTCCGTGGCCGGCCCGAGCCACCGCGGCGCGAAGCGGATGATCAGAATGAAGGCGATGATCCAGGAGCCGACGACCGTCAGGCCGGTCGCCGCGATGCCCGCGATCTTGCCGGCCATGAGTTGCACCGGCGATACCGAAGACAGCAGCACCTCCATGAGTCGGTTCGATTTCTCCTCGATGGTATTCGTGAGCAGCATCTGTGCAATCGTGAAGATGGAGATCCAGAGCAGGTACACGAACGCGATCGGTCCGAACTGCCGCAGCCGGTCGCGGTTCTCGACCTGAACGAGCTCGCCATCATCGGTGACCCGCCACGCTTCGAACGTGGACGGCTGCTGGATCCACTCGGCGACGGCCGGGTCGATGCCCTCGCGGTCCAGCCGGCCGCCGCGCACAGCGCGCGAGACCAGCGCCTCGAACCACCGTTGCAGGTCGCTGTCCGTCAGGTTGCGCGACACGTAACGCGCGCCACTCGGGCCCGCCAGCGGGTCGGCGCCGATCACGAAGTAGGCGAACAACGTCTCATCGGCGACGAGCCGGTTCAGCGCCGCCTCATCCGTCGGGACATCGGTGAGCAGCTCGAAGCGATCCGATTGCGCGAGCATGGGCCGGAGCGCGTCGAGCGCCCAGCCGGACCGGTCCACCACCGCGAACTGACGGGTCGGCGACTCGAGGAAACGCGGCACGATCGTGACTGCCGCGAGGATCAGCGGAAAAATCAGAATCCCGATCCAGAAGCCCTTCGTACGCACGTTCTCCAGCCACTCCCGCTGCGCGACCAGCATCGCCTTGCTACTCATGCGTGGCACCTCCCACGGCTCGAACGAAGATCTCGTGAAGCGAGGGCTCCCGCGTGTCGAACCGACGAATCGCGATCCTGCCGACAAGTCGCTCCAGAATGGCTTGCGAGTCCGCACCATCCGCCAAACGCAGCTCGGCGTGTTTGCCCGAATCATTCAGACGCGCGATCCCCGGCAGCTCCCGCAACACGGAACCGTCGCCATCGTAATCGATCAAGATCGTTCGTGGGCCCACGCTCTTCACCGTCGAGAGCGAACCGTCCAGGATCTTCTGGCCCCGGTGGATCAGCATCACGGAGTCACACGTCTTCTCCGCCTGCTCCATGACGTGCGTCGAGAAGATGACCGTTCGACCTTCACGCTTCATTCCCAGAATCAATTCCTGCACGATCTCGACGTTGACGGGATCGAGCCCCGAGAACGGCTCATCCAGGATGACCAGGCGCGGACCGTGCACGAGTGTCGCGAGGATCTGGACCTTCTGGCCCATCCCCTTCGACAGCGCCTCGCACTTGCGCTCCGCCCACTCGCCGAGACCGAACGCCTCCAGCATCGACACGGCTCTGGCACGTGCATCCGTGCGCGCCATCCCCTTCAGTCGGCCGAAGTACGCGATCAGGTCCGCCGCCTTCATCTTCTTGTACAGCCCCTTCTCCTCCGGCAGATAACCCAGCCGGTCCTTGACCGCCTCCGGATTCGTGTTCCCCAGGACGCGAATCGTGCCCGAGTCCGGATAGAGGATGCTCATGATCATCCGAATCGTCGTCGTCTTGCCGGCGCCGTTCGGACCCAGAAAGCCGTAGATGGCGCCGGTCGGAACACGCAGCGATACGTCGTTCACCGCGCGCACCTTGCCGAACGATTTGGTCACGTTCTCGAGGACGAGGGCGTCTTGCATGTCGCAACGTGGTGAGGAGCACCGCCCTGTGGAGGCGGGACGCGGCCGCTTGCCGGGCCGGCGCAAAGATAGACCGTCGGGCGCACGGCGCCACGCGATCGATAGTTCTTGACGCGACCGTGAGAAACGCGGTATTTAGTCACAACGTGACTTTCGAGGACGGACGATGGGAACCGAATCGCTCGCCGAGTTCGAACTGCTTGTCATGCTCGCGGCCCTGCGGCTGGGCCGCGACGAGGCGTACACGGTCTCGATCGCGGAGGACATTCGCCGGCGCACGGGTCGTTCCGTGCGGCGAGCCAACGTGTTCACGACGCTGCAGCGGCTGGAGACGAAGGGGCTCGTTTCGACGCGGCTGGGGGAGGCGCGCCCGGAGCGTGGCGGGCGGCCGCGGCGACTGGTGGCGCTGAAGCCGGCGGGCCTTGCGGCAGTGCGGGCGACGACGGAGGCGATCCGCGCGATGGTGGGGGATCTGGGGGACGTGGTGGGAGAGATCTCGTGAGCGCGCCACGCTGGGCGGTTGGTTTGTTGAAGCGGCTCGCCTCGCCGGATCTCACCGATGAAGTCGTCGGTGATCTCGAGGAGGTGCATCGCGCGCGGCTCCGGCGACACGGTCGTGTCGCTGCGTGGTGTTTGACGTGGCTGGAGGCGATGGACATGGCCGTCGCGCTGGTGCGCGCGCGACGTCGAGAACAAGCGGGCGAGGGGGAGCGTGGGGGGCGGTCGCGACGGACCGTGGGCGTGTCGTGGCTGGATTTCAAGCTGGGCTTCCGCATGCTGGTGCGGTACCCGGGCCTGACGGTCGTGGGCGGGCTCGCGATCGCGTTCGCGATCTGGGTCGGCGCGGGGACGTTCGAGTTCGTGACGCAACTGGCCTTTCCGAAGCTGCCGTTGCCGGATGGCGACCGCATCGTCGGGGTTCGAGTCTGGGACGCGTCGGCGGGGCGTGTGGAGCCGCGCGTGCTCCACGACTTCCTCGTGTGGCGCGAAGATCTTTCGATGGTCCGCGACCTCGGCGTGTTTCGGACGCGCTCCCGGAACCTGATCGTCGGCGATGGGCGCGGCGAGCCGGTCGATGTGGCCGAGATCAGTGCGGCGGCGTTCCGACTCACGCGCGTGGCTCCGCTGCTGGGCCGAACGCTGGTCGATGAGGATGAGCGACCGGGTGCGTCACCGGTCGTGGTGATCGGATACGACGTGTGGCGGACACGCCTGGGTGGCGATTCCGCCGTTGTCGGACGCACGGTACGGCTGGACGGTGTGCCGCGCACGGTCGTCGGCGTCATGCCGGAACGTTACGGCTTTCCCATCGCACACGAAGTCTGGGTGCCATTTCCATTGCCGCCCGATGTCGTAGCGCTGGACGGCCCGGCGATTCGGATCTTCGGACGCCTGGAGTCGGGTGCGACGCTCGAACGTGCACAGGCGGAGCTGGGCCGCCTGGGGCGACGGGCGGCCGAGGACTCGCCGGAGACGCACACGCATCTGCGGCCACAGGTCGTGCCTTACGCCGGGTCGATTCTGAACCTGACGTTCAGCGAGGACGTGCCGGCCTGGTTTTCATGGCAGATCATGTCGTCGAACCTGCTGCTGGTCATGCTGCTGGTTCTGATTTGTGCGAATGTGGCACTGCTGATCTTCGCGCGTGCGGCGACGCGTGAGAGTGAGATCGTCGTGCGCAACGCGCTCGGCGCGAGCCGGGGCCGGATCATCGCACAACTCTTCGCCGAGGCACTGGTGCTGGGCGGACTGGCGGCGACGCTCGGACTCGTTGCGACCGGGCTTGGGCTGCGCTGGGCGTACGGCGTGGTCGAAGCCGAGTTCATCGAGCTGCCTTTCTGGTTCCAGCCGAGCCTCTCGCCGGCGACGGTCGTCTACGCGGTCGCCCTCACTCTGTTCGGTGCTGTCGTCGCGGGCGTCTTGCCTGCGCTCAAGGTCACTCGCGGTCTGGCGGCACGGCTGAAGCAGACCACCGCCGGTGGCGGCGGTCTCCACTTCGGCGGGTTGTGGACGGCCGTGATCGTGACGCAGGTGGCCGTGACCGTCACGTTTCCGGCCGTGGCCTTTTTCGTCCGGCAGGATCGCGAGCAGATTCGGACGCAGGAACTCGGATTTGGCGTCGAGCGGTACCTCACGGCCCGGCTCGAGCTGGACCGTGAATCGGTGCGGTCTGGCGGCGACACGACGCGGGCGGCATTCCTCGAGTATTACGGGGCGACGACGCGGACGCTGGAACGACGGCTGGAGGCCGAGCCGAATGTCACGGCTGTGACGTTCGCCGACCGATTGCCGCGTATGTATCACGCCTGGAATCAGATCGAGGTGCTCGAGGGTGCGGCGCCCCCGCCGGACGCGCGCGGGCACCGCGTCGGCTCCGCATCCGTCGACATCGACTACTTCGATGTTCTGGCCACGAAGGTTCTCGCGGGCCGCGCGTTTCACTCGGGCGATCTGCAGCCCGGCGCACGCGTGGCCATCGTCAATCAACCGTTCGTCGAACGGGTGTTAGGTGGCGCGAACGCGATCGGACGCCACGTCCGGTACGTCGCGACCGAGGCCTCGCGCGAATGGAGCCCGGGGCCGTGGCACGAGATCGTCGGTGTCGTTCCCGACCTCGGCACGAATACCGGCTACGGGCGGGCCGGGATCTATCATCCGGCGGAACACGCACGGAGTCATCCGGTCTACATTGCGATGCACGTCCGAGGCGATGCCACCGCGTTCGGTCCGCGGCTGCGGGCCGTCGCAGCCAGCGTCGATCCATCGCTTCGGCTGCACGATGTGATGACGCTGGACCGGGTGATCGATGACGAGCTCAGGTTCTACGGGTTCTGGCTGCGGCTCTCCGTGGTCGTGAGCTGTGTCGCATTGCTACTGTCCCTGGCCGGAATCTACTCCGTGATGTCGTTTACCGTGGCGCGGCGGACCCGCGAGATCGGCATTCGCGTCGCACTCGGGGCCGACCCGCGACGCGTCGTCCTCGCGATCTTTCGCCGTCCGCTTGCCCAGGTCACCCTCGGCATCGTGATTGGAGCCGGGCTGACGGCGGGCCTGGCCTCGCTGACGTATGGACGCGTGTTGACAGCGCGCCAGACGGCAGCGGTCATCGCCTACGCTGGCCTGATGCTCGGGGTCTGCCTGCTCGCCTGCCTCGTGCCGACGCGCCGGGCCCTCGCCGTCGAGCCGACCGAGGCCATGCGGATCGAAGGCTGAGCGACGAGCTTTGACGATTCTCGGCCAATGCAGTCACGGCTGTTATGCGCGAGCGGGGCCAGCCGGCCTGTCGGCACTACGGTGAGGCGGGGTAACCCGCCACCTTTTCCGCCGACAAGAGCGGCATCATCTTGGCAGCGCATACCCCCGCTGGCTGGAGAGCAAACATGACGCCCAGGTTCTGGATGGTACGCTCGCTCGCAATGGTGTTCCTTGCCGGGACGCTTCCGGCGCACGTGGCGGCGCAGACGTTCCGGACGGAGGATCCGGTTCTGCGCCGCATGTGGACGGAAGGGATGGAACGATCGCAGACGGAGCGTCTCGCGCAGGTGCTCATGGATTCCATTGGCCAGCGTCGCGCGGGCACGCCCGGATACGATGCGGCCGTGGCGTGGATCGAGGGCGTGTACCGCAGCTGGGGTGTGACGGTCCGGCGTGAGCGGATGGGCACGTACGCGGGATGGCGCTTCGGCGCCGTACACGCGGATCTGATCCGTCCGCGCGTACAGACGCTGGAAGCGCACATTCTGGCCCGCAGCCCGGGCACGAAGGGGCCGATCGAAGCGGACGTCGTAGTGGTGCCGGAGCTCGGCTCGGAAGCGGACGCGACCCGGTTCCTTTCGAGCGTGCGGGGGCGGGCCGTTCTGGTGTCCGAGCCAGAGCCGACCTGCCGCGAGCCACAGTCGCTGGAGCGTCTCGCATTGCCGGAAACGGTGCAGCGGCTGAGTGCGGAACGGTCGCGGCTCGCGGAGTCGTGGCGGAATCGGCTGAGCGCGCTTGGCGGCGGCAATGCGCACCGCCGTCTCGAGCAGGCCGGTGCTGTCGCCATTCTTACGTCCAACTGGTCTGGCGGGTGGGGGGTCAACAAGATCTTCGGCGCGAACACGACCAGCGCGGTCTCGCTCGACCTGAGCTGTGAAGATTACGGCATGTTGTACCGGCTGGCGGCGAACAATCAATCACCGCGCGTGCGCATCAGCGCCGAAGCGGAGCTGCTGCCGCCGGTCCCGCAGTTCAATGTGATCGCGGAGCTGCCCGGCTCGGAGCTGCCAAACGAATACGTGATCCTTTCGGCCCACCTCGACTCCTGGCACGGCGCGACCGGCGCCACCGACAACGGCACCGGCACGATCACGATGCTGGAGGCGATGCGGCTGTTGAAGGAGACGTATCCGAATCCTCGCCGGACGATCCTGGCCGGCCACTGGGCCGCGGAAGAGACGGGGCTGAACGGATCCCGCGCGTTCACGGAGGACCATCCCGACATCGTCGAGAACCTCCAGGTCCTGTTCAACCAGGACAATGGCACGTGGCGCATCGAATACATCCAGGCGCAGGGTCTCCTGAGCGCGGGCGGCCACCTCGCGCGCTGGGTCGCCGCGCTGCCGACCGAGATCTCACGCCACATCAAGCTGGATCTGCCGGGCCCACAGGAGACCGGCGGCTCGGACCACGTCTCGTTCCTGTGTTACGGTGCCCCCGGCTGGCGGTTGCAGTCGAATTATCCGGACTATCGTCAGTACACCTGGCACACCAACCGTGACACCTACGACAAGATCATCTTCGACGATCTGAAGAACAACGCGACACTTGCCGCGATGCTCGCCTACCTCGCGGCCGAGGATCCAGACCGCGTGCCGCGCGATCGCGCAGTGCTGACCGATGCGAACGGCCGGCCCCGGCCGTGGCTGCCCTGCCGTCCGGCGCAACGCGGTCCGCCCGGAGACTGAACGCACCGGGCGCACACGATGTCCACTCGTGGGCGCTGGAGTCGCCGCCAGGCGCGGCGTGCGTGCGAAGGAACGGTTTGATGCGAAGCGAGCCCTCCGCGGCATGGTCGCCGCGGAGGGCTCGTCAAGACGGCGGAGATCAGGCCATCGGTGCTACGTTGCTGTTCAGCCGGAACAGGTTCATCGGATCGTAGCGGCCCTTGACCTGCCTCAGGCGAGGGTACGCGGG
>JBFJPA010000186.1:0-8322 GCA_041617355.1 Longimicrobiales bacterium | reverse complement strand
GCTCCGGATTCCCTCGTGATCTACGTTCACGGGATCGGTCATCAGGAAGCTCCCGAGAAACTCAAGCTCCAGTGGGACCTGGCACTCTTCGGCCGCGACATGCAGGAGCGGACCCGGATGGCGTACTGGTCCGACATCCTGCACGGAACGGCGCCGCCGCCGCCGCTTCGCGAGAAGCGAGTCGCTCGCACCGTGAACACGGACACCGTGCTGGCACGCGCACTCGGTCCCGACGCGGAGCTGGGCGACGCGCGGACCCTGGCCCGCGGGCTGCTGGGAACGATGGGCGTGCAAACCGGAGGTACGAGAAAGAAGGTCCTGCCGTTGCCGGCCCCGTTCCGCCGGGCCATCGCGCGGGCATTCCTGGAAGCCCTCGTCGGCGACACGGCCGCCTACTTCTTCAAGCCCGCGACGCGCAAGGCGATTCAACAGCGCTTGCGTGACGTGCTCCCCACGCCGGCGCAAACGACGTCGCTGACGATCGTCGCACACAGCCAGGGCAGCATCATCGCGCTCGAAGTGCTGGCCGCCCTCCCGCGCGGGCTGAAGGTCGACCAGCTCATCACCATCGGCTCACCGCTCGGCGTTCAGGAGGTCCAGGATTTTCTCTCCTGCCCGCTGCAGGTGCCATCCAACATCAGGACGTGGCACAACTTTGCAGACGCCCTCGATCCGATCGCCCTCGACAAGGGCCTCAACAACGACTTCGCGCCCGGTCAGTTCACGGAAGACGGCAGCACGAAAACCGTGTTCATCGTCGATGAAATCGTACAGAACACGCGGAGCCGGCGCCTGGACGGCTTCAATCCGCATTCCGCAGCGGGCTATCTCGCACACCCGAGCGTGCGCACCGTAGCGCACCGCTCCGCCCGCGTCGACGCCCACGCACGGTTCCTCGTCGCCCGTGATGTGGCCGCCGAACTCGCAGTGGAGGGACGTCAGCCGGTCCTGATCGAGATCCTGGAGCCGGGATTCCCGGCGGTCGGCGAGCAACGCGAAGAGACCGTCGCATTCGAGAAGAAGCACGCGACGCACCCGACGCTCGAAGACAGGATCGAGACGGCCGCGGCAGAGATCGAGAAGATCGTCGGGGCCGAAAACGCCGACGCGGCGCGCATCGACCCGCTGCGCCGTTTCGTCGCGGCGCACCTGACGCCGGACGAGTTGACGCGGGTCGCGCTGAAACACCGGGACCTTCGTGTATACGCGGTATGGAAGAGCGCCCGAAAGCGCAGGCTGCTGGAGCGGTCTGGCAGCGTGATTCACGCCGACGCAGCGCGCGCAAGCTACGGCGCATTCGGCGAAGGCATCTGCTGGGCCGTTCTCGACACCGGCGCGCGCCACGACCATCCGCACTTCGCTACACACAAGACGATCGAGGCGATCTGGGACTGTACCCGGCGAGGCGCGCCCAGGCCGGTCGACGACGACCTCGACCGCGACGGCCACGGCACACACGTCGCCGGCATCATTGCGGGCGGGTCGAAGGACGGAAAACACCAGGGCATGGCTCCGAAGACCAAGCTCGTCGTCTACAAGGTGCTGGACGAGCACGGCGAAGGCGAGGATGCCTGGATCATCAAGGCGCTGGATCACATCGCCGAGCGCAACGAAAACAGTTCCGACATCCAGGTCCACGGCGTGAACCTCAGTCTGGGCGGCCCCTACGACGCGACGGTGTACGGCTGTGGCTTCACGCCCATCTGCGTCGAGCTGCGCAGGCTCTGGCGCGCGGGCGTGCTCGTCTGCATCGCCAGCGGCAACGAAGGGCAGGTCGAGGTCACCACGCCGGACGGCGAGGTCGAGTTGAACAGCCCGATGTCGATCGGCGATCCCGCCAACCTCGAAGACTGCATCGCCGTCGGCTCCGTGAACGCGGATCGGCCTCACCTCTACGGCATTTCCTCCTTCTCGTCACGGGGCCCAACGTCCGACGGCCGGCTCAAACCCGATGTCGTGGCGCCGGGCGAACGCATCGCCTCGTGCAACGCGCATTTCCATCGCCGGGGACAGACTTCGTATCGGGAGGACAGCGGCACGAGTATGGCCGCGCCCCATGTCTCCGGGCTGTTGGCCGCGTTCCTCTCGGTGCGACGCGAGTTCCGCGGCCGTCCGGACGAAGTGAAGGAGATCCTGCTCCGAACGTGCACCGACATTCGCCGCGACCGCTACCACCAGGGCCACGGCATTCCGAACCTGATGCGCATGCTCCTGGAGGCGTAGTCATGCGGACGGCACTGTTCACGGGAGCAGGCGCCTCGCGCGCCATCGGCTATCCGCTGACCAGCGAATTCCTGCCCCGTGTCCGATCCGAGCTCGCGGACGGGAGCCTCTTCGCCGCGCTGGCCGACCGGGACGCGGAGGCACGCGACCGCGACGACTTGCACCGATTTCTGACCGGGCTCCTTCCCGGCTTCGAATCGGTGCAGGCGGACAGGCTCCCGTTGATCACCGACGTCTTCTCCCTGGTCGAGCACGCCCTCGTGGCCGGTGAAGCCCTGCCGATCGGCGGAGACGCGAGTCTTCGACGGTGTCGCGAGCTGCTCAAGCAGGCGATTACCGACATCCTGCTCGGTGAGTACCTGGCTCCATGGGACGAGGAGGACCCGGACCAGGTCAGAGAGCGGAAAGTCCTTTCCCGGTTGACGGATTGGACCCTGTCACAGGGAGCCGAGCTGGGCATCGTGACGACGAACTACGACATCGGATTGGAGCGGGAGCTCTACGCGATCATCGGCGTCGACGTCATCGGCCAGGACATCGACCTCGGCTTCGACTGGCGCGACGCCGCGACGGGGGGCGAGCGCCGCAGACCCGCGAGTCCCCGGCTTCGCGTCTACAAACTTCACGGGTCGCTCGATCTGCTGCGCTGCCGGCTGTGCGGCTACGTGTACTTCAACCCCTATGGCAGCATTGCGCACCAGGTCTTCAAAGAGGAGCTCGATTCGTACAACACGTGTCATTGCCGAGACGACGCCCGCCTCGAGCTTCACATCGTATCGCCATCGCTGGTTCGGGAAGTGCGCGAGGCCAACCTGCTGAGTGTTTGGCGCAGTGCGCTCGAATGGCTACGGAGAGCGGAGCACTGGGTCATCGTGGGCTATTCGCTGCCGTCCGAGGACCTGGCCGTGCGATCGCTCCTGCTGCGGGCCCGCAGCACGGCGGAGAGGCCACCCCGCATCACGGTGGTTCAGCTGGGCGAGGCGGAACGCCATCGGTACGAGCTCCTGTTCCCCGAATGCAAATACGTAAGCGACGGCCTCGAAGGATTTCTCGAGGCCGTCCCGTGATCGGGCGACGCCCGCTGTTGCGCATCGCTCGTCCGACGGCGTTCGCCGTTCGGAGCCCCCCCTCCACGGACGCATCCGATGCCCCGATCCGATGGCGTTGAGGTTCCGCCCGCTTTGAGTCAGCGCGTCTATGCCGTCCTGGCCAGCCCTCTGCACAGCAGGGTCAGCCGGATCGTGAACACGCTGCTGGTGACGTTGATCCTGGCCAACGTCGCCGCATTGATCCTCGAGACCGTGGACTCGATCGGCCGCCCGTACGCTCGCTTCTTCACCGCGTTCGAGCTGTTTTCGGTCATCGTGTTCACGGCCGAATACGTCCTGCGGCTGTGGGCATGCACGGCCGATCCCAGGTACGAAGGTGCCGTACGAGGCCGCCTGCGCTGGGCGCGGTCGCCACTCGCCCTTATCGACTTCATCGCCTTCGTTCCCTTCTACCTGCCGTTTCTTCCGGTGGACCTTCGCTTCGCCCGTCTCGCCCGCGTGTTCCGCGTCGCGCGGCTCGCCAAGCTCGCGCGGTACTCCGACGCACTGCAGTCTTTCGGACGTGTGCTCAAGTCGAAGAAGGAAGACCTCGTCGTCACCCTCGCCATCATGGTGCTGCTCCTCGTCGTGTCCTCCTGCCTGATCTACTACGCCGAGCAGGATGCCCAGCCCGACCGGTTCTCGAGCATTCCAGCGAGCATGTGGTGGGCCATCTCCACGCTGACGACCGTCGGATATGGCGATGTCTATCCGATCACGGGCCTCGGCCGCCTGTGCGCCTCCGTGATCGCCGTGCTGGGCATCGCCATGTTCGCCCTGCCGGCGGGCATCCTCGGGTCCGGCTACGTCGCCGAGCTGGAGGCGAAACGCCGGCGCCCGTCCGCCTTTTGTCCGCATTGCGGTCAAGTGCTCGAGCCGGGCACCACCGCCGACCACGCACCCGGCTGATGCGATGTTGCGCTCGGCCATCCAACACATTCTCTTAAGACCATTCCAACACAACCCACCGCGAGGAGGCAGGCGATGTCGCAAGCTCCGTTGCGTCCGCTCACGGCCGTCACCGCGCTCGTGCTGTTCGCGTGCACGAGCGAAGCTCCGATCACCGAGGTCGCCGGCGAATGCGCCGATGCGTTCCAGGCGCCACTGTGCTCCTGGGCGACCACCCAGGGCGATGAGGTCCTCGCCGTCGGCGCCACCGTCGCGGTCGCAAGCATCAGCAACGCTCCGGATCAGATGCCCATGGCGTGGCCGCCGCCGATGGTCGCCACCGTCGGTCTGCCCGACGTCGCCCGCGAAAAAACCGGCCTCACTCACCTGACCATGTACTGGGAGCCGATGGGACACATGCCCGATGCCTACATGGTCCCGCACTTCGACTTTCATTTCTATACGATCCCGTCCGGCGAGCGCGACGCCATCGACTGCAGCGACCTGACCAAGCCCGCAGCGCTGCCCGACGCCTACAGCCTCCCCGACGAGGAGCTGCCGCCCGAATTCGCCGCCATCGCCGGCGTCGACAAGCTGGTCGGCGTCTGCGTGCCCGAGATGGGCATGCACTCGTTGCCCACGGCCGAACTCACGAGCAAGGTGCCGTTCCGCGGCACGATGGTCGTCGGCTACTACCGCGGCTCGCACATCTTCATCGAGCCGATGGTGCCGCACGCCGTGCTCATGGAGCGACGCTCGTTCGACCTTGCCATTCCCACGATTCCCGGCAGGACCGGTCCGCTCCCGACCACGTTCCGGGCCGAATACGATCCGGGCCAGGACGCCTACCGCTTCACGTTCTCGGGCATCGCATCGGCCCCCTGACGCGCCTCACCGGGCGCGGCGCCACGGTCGGCCGCGCCCGGTTCTCTCCACGGTTTAACCCCCAAGTTTTCCAACGCCTTGCCCACTGTGTGCGGCTCGCTGCCGGCGTCCATTACGCGACAGTAGTTGACATGTCATTAACTCTGTAATAAGATAATCTGCCGGACCGAATGGGCCGGGTAACGAGCAACGGAGGCGAGGAGAAGGGAACCATGAGCAGGTCGATCGCAATGGAATCGCCCCGCGGCCTGAAGGGGCAGGCGGCAGGCGAGTCGGGCTGGTTGTCGGCGCTGGTGCGAACGGACGCGGACGGTGCTGTCGCCGGACTGCGAATCGTGCTGGGCGCAGTGATGCTGCCGCACGGGCTGCAGAAGCTGCTGGGCTGGTTCGGCGGCTTCGGGTTCGAAGGGACGATGGGTTACCTGACGGGCACGATCGGGTTGCCGTGGATACTCGGATTCCTGGTGATCCTCATCGAGACCGTCGGGGCCGTCGCGCTGATCGCGGGTGCCTTGAGTCGGGTCGCGGCGCTGGGTGTGGCCGCGGTCATGGTCGGCGCGGTGCTGACCTCGCACCTGTCGAACGGCTTCTTCATGAACTGGAGCGGCGCGCAGGGCGGTGAGGGGTTCGAGTACCACCTGCTGGCCGTGGCGATGGCGGCGGTCGTGATGCTGCGGGGCGGTGGTGCGCTTTCCGTCGACCGAAAGCTCACGGAAGGGGCGGCGTGACGGCAGCGGCCGGCGTGTCGTCCAGTCGACGGGGCGCCGGCCGTTCCTTACCTTGGCGTTCCATGGCACGGAAGCGAGCGGTGGAACCCGAGGTCGAGCCGACGAGCGCGGCGCTGCGCGCGATCAGCCAGACGAGGCCGTTTCGAAGTGCGGGCCAGGAGGCCGCGGTCTCGATCATGATTGCGTCGGATCGGTTTCGGCGCCGGCTCGCCGGCGTCGTCGAGCCACACGGAGTCACGGTTCAGCAGTACAACGTGCTGCGCATTCTGAGGGGCGCGGAGCCCGCGGGGCTCGCGACGCTCGATATCGGCAACCGGATGATCGAAACGACGCCGGGGATCACGCGGCTGCTGGATCGTTTGGAGGAAAAGAAGCTGGTCACGCGCAAGCGTCGCCGGGAGGACCGCCGGCAGGTCCATTGCCGGATCACGGCAGCGGGCATGGCGTTGTTGGCGTCGCTGGATAACCCGGTCGACGCCCTCGACGAGCAGCTGGCCGACGGGTTGAATCCGGGCGAGGTGCGCACGCTGAACCGGTTGCTGAGCCGGATCATCGACACGCTGGGCGGCGGCGCTTAGGCGCCCGCGGCCTCCCCACCTCTCGCCGACCCAGTCCTTTCCTCCACCCCGGTTCCGGAGCCTGCGTCCCGTTCTGCAATCAGGGACGCGTGGCGCCGTGAGAAACGGGGCATGACGATGCCCATGGCGACGGGGATCAGCATGTAGCACCAGCCGGGCAGGACCAGGACGGTCGGCGGCGCCACGGCGGCGAGGAGGGTGGAGATCAGGCCAATGGCGGCGAGAATGGACCAGACGGTGATCTCGGCGCGCGTCAGGAGCATCTCGACGGAATCGAGAAGCGTTTGCCGGTTGCGCAGCGCGTACAGGTTCAGTGCGACGAGCAGCAGAGACATCGAGACGAAGCCGATGCCGTAGACCAGGAAGATGCCGTGTAGCTGCTCCAGGTTCTCGACCGAGAAGTCGCCCGCGCCCAGCCGCCCGCCCGTGATCCAATACACGAAAATGGAGGACATGTACTTGAGCGGGTACACGTAGACGAGCACCGTGAAGATGAGCATGGCGGTCAAGGTGATGGACACGCCGTCCTCATAGCCGAATCGACGGCTCCACTGCCAGTGGCCGAGCCAGAACATGCAGATCATGGCGAAGGCGAACGCGAACGCGGGCACACCGGTGAGCACGCCGAGCATCTCTTCATACGTGGTCGGCACGTTGTCGATGGAGATGACGAGCAGCGTGATGGCGAAAGCGAAAGCCGCGTCCGTAAAGGCCTCCAGACGCGTCACGTTCGCGCCGCGCAGGCGGAACCCGTCCTTGTCGATGGGCCAGGCGTCGGCGTCGTCGTTCCTCATGCGCAGGACCTCCCGAACCTTGCGAGGAATGGGCCGGGAAGTTGGGCGCCGGCGTTTGGGCACGCAACGCAGCTGCAGGACGGGTCCCGGCGGGATTCGGGAGGGAGACGTTCGGAGGAGAGCCGGCTATATTCGGCACCGGGGTATGGTGGCGTTCGGCGTCGGAGAGACATGAAGGCAGAGGGAACGGCCGCGAGGCGGCCGGGCGAAGCGTCGGATGCTCGGCGCACGGCGGAGCGCATGCGGGCGGTGGCCACGGCCGCGGCCGGGGTCATTGGTGCGCGCACACGGCGGCAGCTCCGTGCCATCCTCGAAGCAGCCTGCCGGCAGGTGCTGCCGTTCGACGCGTTTTTCATACTCGCCTACGACGAGGCCACCCACAGCTTCGAGGGGTTCGGTGGCCTGGATGCGGGTGTCGAAAGTCCGCCCTCGCGCGTGGCGGCGGCCGGAACCCCGGGCGAGCGGGTCGTGCGCGAGCGACGCACGCTGGTGACGCATCGCTCGGATGACCCTGCCGGCGCGGGTGCGGAGCTGACCGGCACGGGGCGGCGTTCGGAGTCGGCGATCCGGACCCCGATCCTGCAGGGCGACCGAGTCCTCGGCATTTTCTCGATCCAGAGCTACCAGCCAAATCTGTACGAGCCGGAGGATGTCGAGGTCGTCGAAGTGATCGCCGCCCTCGCCGCCACCGCGCTCGCCAACATCCGCTTGCTCGAAGAACGCCAGGACGTGGAGCGTGCCCTGCGCGCGGCACAACACGACGCGCAGGGAATCGCGCGCCGCATGCGTGCGGTCGCAACTGCAGCGGCCGGCGTCATCGGCGCACGTTCGTTGACCGCGCTACAGGACGTGTTGCGCGAGGCGTGTGCCCGCGTCGTGCCGTTCGATGCCTTCACCTTCGCCCTGTACGATCCGCGCGAACACACGCTGTCCTATCTGGAAGGGTGGGACGCCGGCGTGTTCGTGCCGCCGGAGAAGATCTCGGCGACGGGCGTGCCGAGCGAGCGAGTCGTGCGCGAACGCCGCACGCTCGTCGTGTCGTCGGCGCAGGACGAGGGAGCCCGCGGCGCTCGCCTGATGGGGACGAATCGACGGTCCGAGTCGGTGATCCGCACGCCCATCGTCAGCGGCGACGAAG
>JBFJPA010000185.1:0-8344 GCA_041617355.1 Longimicrobiales bacterium | reverse complement strand
GCTGGGCCGCGTGCACGAGGTCTGGACGTGGGATTTCGTGAAGGCGGAAGAGGAGTACGGCCGGGCGAGTCAGTTGAATCCGGGCGAGGCTCGTGCCTGGACCCGTCGTGCGCCGTTGCTGATGCGGCTGGGCCGACGCGAGGAAGCGCTCGCAGCGGCCCGGCGAGGAACCGAATTGGACCCGCTCTCGCCCGGTGCGCACAACGAGCTGGGCGGCCTCTACATGATGCTGGACGAGCCGGAAAACGCGCTCGCGGCATTCCGCACTGCCCTCGCGCTGGATCCCGGTCACCCGATCCTGCGCGGCAACATCGTGCTGGCGCTCGCCGCGCAGGGCCGCCACGAAGAGGCGCGTGCGCTCGCCGCCGAGATGCAGGCGGAGAATCCGGACCCGCTCTTCGCGGCGGGACAGAACGCGTACCTGCACGCGCGCGCCGGTCGCCGGCCGGAGGCGTTGGCCGCGCTTCGCACCCTCGAAGCGGCCGACGCGTTGTCGCCCTACATGGCCGCCATCATCCTGGCCGCCGTCGGCGAACGACAGGCCGCGTTGGACCGACTGGACGCCGCCGTCGCCGAGCGTGACGACGGTGTGCCCAACGCGGGGGTCGACCCCATCCTGCGGGAGCTGCGCGATGAGCCGCGCATGCAGGCCATCCTCACACGGCTCGGCTTGCCCGCGTCTGCGAACTGACCGCTCAGCCGCCCACCCGGAACGGCGCCGTAGCGGCGACTCGACCCCACCGCAGGACCAGCGCGCCTCCCGCATCGCGAGGCAACACTTCGATCGTGAACTGCTCGGTGTGCGAGGCGTCCATTCGTGTGTCCATGCGGACACGGCCTACGTCTCGGGCCGGATCCCGATCCAGCCCGCTCATCCCCGTCTGTGAATTGATGATGAGCGTCCAGCCCTCCGGTCCCGGGAGCGCGAAGAGGCTGTAGCTGCCGGGCGCGAGCGTGACGTTCCCGAAGACCAGCGTGCGGTCCGTCGTGAGCGTGGTCGCGTCATTGGCGCCGGTCCGCCAGACCTGACCGGGCGGAACGAGTAGATCCAGCGCACGCCCGCGCAGCGAGGGACGACTGTAATCGATGGCGATGGTCGCGCCGCCGACCGCGGCGGACGGATTCTCGCGCGGCGAGAGCGGACCCATGCCGGTGCCCTGGTTGTCCCGTGCACCGAACGTCCGCGCGAACGCCTCGATGTCGAGCCACGCGACGCGCTCGACCGTGCTGCCGCCGCCCGCATCGAGCGACACGAGCCTGCCGCGGTCGTCCACGGTCGCACGCATCGGAATGTCGAACTGGTTGGGGAACTCGAAGACCGTCGGGCTCGCCCGCGTGACCGGCGTCGCCCGTACGTCGTTGCCCACCAGCATGTTGACGGTCGTCGTCGTGCCGCCGGCCGCTCGTGCACGTTCCAGCATCAGTTGCCACGGGAGGTAGAGCTGGCCGGCCAACGGGATCGTGCCCGCCGACGGGTTCGCCGCGGCTTCGAGCTGGGCATCACCCGTACCGGTCGCCCAACGCGCGACGGAACCATCGGGCGCGAGCATCGCGACGTAGCGGCGCACAGTCGTGCGTGGCGAACGCGTGAGGCCGATCGATTCCACGCGATCCCCCCGGCGGACGTAGCGTTCCATGGCGACCGTGTCCGTCCCGAGCCGGACGATGAAGGCGCCGCTGTCCGCCGCGGTCTGTGCAACGGTCGGACCTGGTACGGCGAGAACGAGCGCGACGGTCGTGGAGAGAAAAGCGGCACGCACGGCGGCACCTCCTGAAACACGGATGAACAAAACAGCCCGCAGCAGGATGCTGCCGGCGGCGGGCACGGCGCAATCCGACAAACGAAGCGCCCGCGGAACCTCGATCGAGGAACCGCGGGCGTTCGCAGGTGATCACCGCGCACTGCAGACCCCGTTCGCCCCAGCGCAGGGGGCCGGGCCGGGTCTGACGGGCGGCCACCATTACTTCCGCCCGAAGCCGATTGCCGGCTCGCCCACAGGCTAGCGCCGGAACATCCGGCTGGCAAGCGCGACGGGGTCGGGGTATCCGCCGGCTACGGTCAGCCGAGCAGGTCGGCCGCCTGTACCGCGAGCAGCAGCGCGCGCACCGCCTCACCCGCAGCCAGTGCCGTTCGAGCCGCTTCTCGCAACTCGGTCGCCGCCGTCGCGATGCGCTTCAGGCGCGTTACGTCGCGGCCGGCCTTCTCGGCTTCGGCGATGGCCGCCGCGAGACGCTCGAGCCGGGCATTCACGCCTTCGAGGACGTGCCCGACCGCCGGAGCGCCGAGCACGCGGATCACCGTTTCGGCCATGGCGACGCGGATCGCCTCGCTGGCGCGGCGGAACGCCCCTTCGTCACCGGCCTCGCGCGCCCGCTTCGCCACTGCCTGCAGTTCGTGAATGCGCGTCAGGATCGGCTTGATCGCCTCCTCGCCGTGCTCGTGAACGACGCGTCGCAGTGCCTCATGGAAGAGCCGATCCAGCGTGGACGCCGCGCCGGGTGCGTCGCCACCGCGCTTGCCAGCATGCGGAACGTGGGCCAGCACATCGGCCGCTCGCGTCACCAGCAGCAGGGCCGGGCCTGCCTTGCCTTCACCCAGCGCGCCCCGAGCGGCGTCACGCAGTCGTGTCGCGGCCTCGGCCACACGGATTAGCGGCGCCACATCATGCCCGGCCGCCCGCGCTTCCTCGATCATGCGGCCGAGTCGATCCAGCCGCTGACTCACATCCTCGAGAAGGTGCCCGACGATCGGCGGGCCGAACACGCGCAGGACGGTCTCCGCCATCGCCGCGTGCAGCGCTTCTATCGCCCGACGAAAGGCCCCTTCGTCACCGGCTTCGCGAGCCTTCTTCGCGGCCTCCTGCAAGGAGCGAATCCGCGCCACCAGCTCCTTCGCCGCGGCTTCGCCATGCTCCCGGGCCACGCGGCCCACGGCCTCGCCGAACAGGCGCTCGAGCGTGGCGCTGCCGCCGAACTGCGCATCTCGCGGCCCGCCGCCCGACGCGACATCGAGAAGTGATGCGGCTTCGCCGTCCGGCGCGGCCGGTGAATCCGCGCACCCGGACATGGCGCCGACCAGCAAGGCGAACAGGACGATGGGTAGCCGTCGAATCATGGTCGCCATTCCTCGCTCACGGGTATTCCATTCAGAATAATAGGCGGTAGGGCCCGCCGTCGCCGACTAAGCCGTTGCGGTGTGCCGACAGCATCCCGGGCGTTCACGGCCGTGCTGTTCCACGTCAACCTGACGCGCGCGCTGGCCCTGGGCGAAACGCTGGCCGCGGGCCAGGAGCTGGGCACCCACATCGGCCCACAGACCTTCTCGGACATTGCGATCCGCGTCATGACGCCTGCGGGCACCCGTCTGGTGTCCTACTTCGAGGTGTTGGCCGATACCGTCTGGGCTCCTTACGCGGCGCGCAGCATCATCCGCGCCGATCTCATCCTGACGCGGGCGCAACGGGACGCGGACCCGCTTACGTGTGACGGCGAACGGTTCCTGACGACCGGCACGCTACCCGCCTGGGCTCCGCCGAACGGACCGCTCAGGCGTGCGGGTGCCCGTAGGTCGCAATCGCCGAGCGCCCACGGATCGGCGCCTCATGAGGCGCCGGCCGGTGCAGCAACACCGGCATGCGGGTGCGGCGCAGGACTTCGTCCGCGGTGCTGCCCGCGATCCAGCGGGACAGTCCACTCCGGCCGTGGGTCGCCATCGCAATGGCGTCGGCGCCCACTCGCTGCGCGGCGGCGAGGATCCCGCTGGCGGGGTGTTCGCCCGTCACGACCTCGAGGTGGGGTGGGTCGAACTCCGCGGCGCACCGTCGAGCCGCCGCCTCGAGCGCCTGAACGCCGGCCAGCCGGCCATCGCGATCCGGTTCGGCGTCCGACGGCGGCGGCTCGACGTGCAGCAGCCAGAGCTCGGCGCCGAACGCGCGCGCCAGATCGACGGCGGGCACGAGGATCTGGTCCGAGAACGGCGAGCCATCGAGCGGCGCCAGCACGCGCCGGAAGGCCGGGGGCGACATCGTCGGGTCGACATCCTGGTCCGGATGCACCAGTAGCACTGGCACCGTCGCCTGCCGGACGAGTGCATCGCCGACGCTTCCGAAACGGATGCGGTCCAGCCCCGACCTCGTGTGTGACGCCATCACGAAGATGTCCGCGTGAAACGACTCCGCTTCCTCCTCCAGGGCCGTTGCAATGCGCCCGTGGAGGAGGCGGCTGGTCACGGTGTGGCCGGTCTGGCCAGCCAGGGCCTGCGCCCGCTCCGCCAGATCCAGGGCATCCTGCCTCGTCTGTTCGTGCTCGAGCGCACGCTCTAAGTTCGCCACACCCTCGAACTGATAGGGCGTGAACTGATACAGGCCTTCAGCATCCGCGACGGTCGGTTCCGGGATGTGGACCCGGACCAACTCGATCGTACCCTGTGTACGGTCGGCGATCGCGACCGCATAACGGATCGCATGCGTACTGAAACGGCTCGTGTCGAGTGGCACGATGATGCGCTGGTACATGGGGACCTCCTGCAGCTCGGAATCCCACCACTACCTCCGAAAGCTGGGGAGTCGCAATCGGCAGCGCCGTCAGGAGGCACTCGCGCCGTCGTCGGGCAAACCCCGCGAAGCCGGAACCCCGACGCTGGCCACAGGGGTTTCTGGCTGACGACCCGGCCGACGCCGACGAGACGAGCCCGTGCCCGTTCGACCGTCGCCGTTACAGTCGGGAAGTCTACTCGCGCCCTCGCCCCCAGAGTCCCATGATGACGAAATTTTCGAAGGCTGGTCGCAGCGCGTACGTCGCGCGATGTCGCCAACGATCCTTCCGCGTCTGCGGCGTCATCCCGTGGCTCGCGCTGGGTGCTTTTCCGCTATCGGCCCAGTTGAGGCCGCTGCCGCTCGTCCAGTGGGAGGAGGTCGAAACCGGGTACGCACGCTGCGGGCTCGGCTACTACAATGGACAACGCGCGTCACTCGCGGGCATTTCCGGCGACATGCTCCAGCTCGGTGAGTGCACGGTGGCCTTCAGCGTGGGCGGCGCCCAGATCCGCGTGGCCGATCTCGTCTACCGGCGACTGTCGACGGTCACGCGCTTCGCCGAGCCCGCGCCCGACGTGGTGTTGCAGAACGAAACGGCCCTGCGCGATTTCGGCGATGTCACGCTCGAAACCGTGATTCCGGTCGGCTTGCCGGGCGCGTTCTCCGGGGGGTTTCGCTTTGGCAGTCGCATTCCCTCGAGCGACAACCGGATCGGTCTGGACCGCGACCAGGCCGACATCCACCTCGCGCTCATGGCCGGATTGAACACGACGAATCGAGGCGTCACGGCCGAGGCCGGCGTCGGCATCAACGGCGTGCGAAGCAGCCGCAACGAACAGCAGGACGTCCTGATCTACGCTTTGCGCGGCTGGCTGCGCACGCCGCGGGCGCTGCTCCACACGGCCATGCTCGGCCAACGATTCTGGAATCACCCGGTCACGCAGCGCGGCAACGAGAACCTCAACGAATTCCGCATGGGCGCTCGCACCACGGGCACGTGGTGGATCGAGCTCGAGGGCGTGCGCGGCACCGCCCGCCACAGTCCCACCTATGGCCTGAGACTCGGACTGGGGCGCACATTGCGCTGAAACGCCAGCGCGACCTCCGGCTACTTGCCGGCCAGCGCGAACAGCAGGTCGACGTATGCCTTTTCAATCTCTGCGAGGCCCGCGATCCGCGAGCCTTCCTTCGGCCGAATCACCATGTATTCGTTCGGCGCGTGCGCGCCCGAGCCGTGTCCGAGACCCGCAAACACGAGCGGCAGACCGAGACGGTCCGTGAACTGGTAGAACGGTGCGCTGCCCGCCAGCCGGGGCGAGACCGACGGCGTCATGCCGCGCTTGTTGAACACGCCCAGCGCCGCCTGCACGAGCGCCGCGTCCAACTCCGTCTGCGCCGCCGGATAGCCCGACAATCGCCGGATCGTGATGTCCGTGAATCCCTGCGCATCCAGATGCCGCCGGATGCGCGCCTCCGCGCTGTCGGGATGCAGACCGAAGGGAAGCCGGGAGTCGACCTTCGCCGTGGCGCGATGCGGGAGAATCGTCTTCACGCCTTCTCCCGTGTAGCCGCCCCAGATCCCATCGATGTTCAGCGTCGGGTCGTAGAGGTAGCGCAAAATCGCCTCGCGGCCCGTCGCGCCGCCGATCCAGCGCTCCACTCCCAACGCGCGTTGCTGCAAGGTGTCGTTCCACGCGCCCACCATGCCGTTGATCATGCGCAGCTCGTCCGCCGTCGGCGCCCGCACGTCGTCGTAATACCCTGGCACGAGAATCGTATTGCCATCGGGCGAGGTGAGTGTCGCGAGCGCCTGCACGAGTCGCCACGCGGGTCCATCCACGATGGCCTTGTACGATCCGTGAATCTCTGCCTGCTTCGGACCGCCGTGTGCACCGCCGACCGCTTCGAGCTCGAGGTAGAGGATTCCCTTCACACCGAGACTCATCCCGACATCGCCCGCCGCGTCCTGCGAGTTGAACGGAAAGAGCGCACCGTCCGCCGCGCGCATCCGCTCCTCGTACCGATCGACGATCTCCGCATAATGCGGAGAGCCCAGTTCCTCCTCGCCTTCCGCGGCAACGATCAGGTTGACCGGTAGCGTGCCGCGCACGGCGATGATCGACTCGAGTGCGTTCAGGAAGGCGCGCTCCGGCCCCTTCTGGTTCGTCGCGCCTCGACCCATCAGCACCGTGCCGAGCGGGTGGTCGATCAAACGCGCCTCGAACGGAGGCGACTGCCAATCCAAGGGCTCGACGGGCTGCACGTCGTACATCATGTACAGCACCAGCGTCTTGTCCGCACCCGCATCGTAGTAGCCCCAGACGCCCGGGTGGCCCGACGTCGGCACCAGCGTCGTTTCCGCGAATCCGATCCTGGCCAGATCATCGCGCAACATCGTCGCCATCTCCCGAACGCCGACATTCTGTGCGCTCACACTCGGCTGCCGGATCCAGCGCTGGATCTGGGCTACGTGGCCGTCGAGGTTCGCATCGATATGTGCGTAGATGTCCGCATGTTCACCGGCATAGGCGGGCACGGCGCCCGCATCGAACACGTCCTCGGTCGTGAACGTGAAGCGCGCGCTCGGCGGCATCGCACCCGGACCTGGCGACGGCACGGCCTCGCCGCCCGGCTCGCAAGCGGATGTCAACATGAGCAACAAACCCGTCGTCGCGTTTCGCAGGCGCATGGTCGAAACCGGTGTAGAAGGGGAGGTTGTCGTCGAAGGTGAACAAGCTAGGCGGGTGACTGAGGCGTCGGCAATCGCCGTTTGCAATCCCCGACACGGCCAGTCGGCCTCGCACAACCCGCCGAATCTCGCCGCGCCGGTACTGACTTCTCCCGACGAAGGTCCGGGGTTGCACCATTGTCCCATACCTCCCCGCGACGGCTTATTCACCATTGGAGTACCCGATTGCGCAGGTCGCAGAAGATCGCAGGTGGTTACACGGTCATCTCCCGACCGTGCCGAACCTCGTCAGTGCGTGCCCTCGGGCGTTTTCATATAGAGAGCAGGGACAACGTTGCGGCCGAACGGCCGCGTAAGTCCCGGGGGCACGCCTCGGCGGAGGCGGAGCCATGGCCGACACACCGGCGACCACGCCGCAGGTCACCGAACCGATCCCCCCGGATCGGCCGACGCTCTCCGTTCGCATCCTCCTCAGCTGGACCATGGCCGGTGCCGTTGCGGCCGGCGGGTTCTTCGTTGCAGGACTGATCCTCGCGCGAGGCGACCACGGTCTGCTTTCACCGAGCGGCGTGCTGCTGTTGTCGCTGGTGGGCGCGTTGCTCGGTCTCGTGCACGGCTCGCTGCTCGCGCTGGTCGGGCATCGGCCGGAAGTGACGACGCGACACGTCATGAAGCGACTCGTGATGGGGGCGGTGTGGGCGATTCCCGCGTTTGCCGTGGCGGGAATCCTCGCCTTCTGGATCGCGATTGGGGGGCAAGCGCTGGCGATGTCCAGGCCGACGCTGCTCGTCGTGCTGGCCGCGGCGGCGAGCCTCCCGGGCATCGCGATCTGCGTGTGGGCCGCCTACGAAGGCCGGCGCGCGATGCGCAATGCGTTCGCGCGCTGGCCCGAGCGGCGACTGGGCGTGCCGCTGCTGCTCCTCGCGTTCGTCACGATCCTGGTCGCGTTTCTCGTCGTCCGTCCGGAGATCTGGTGGACCGACGTGCGGGTCACCCCACTCGGAGCCGTATTGCTCGCGACAGGGGTGACGATCTGGTTCGCCATTCCCGTGGCGTGGATCTCGCTCCACTTGCTGAGTCGTTGGCGTACCTGAACCAGTCGGCCCGGCGCAACCCGCGC
>JBFJPA010000184.1:0-8380 GCA_041617355.1 Longimicrobiales bacterium | reverse complement strand
TGGGGCTGGTCGGGATCGCCCACCCAAGCCCCAGCCCGAGCCCCCGCCCCAGCCCCACAGCAATGTTGTCAATCCTATGCAGGAACAGCTGAGCGTCCGCGGCGCGCGCGAGCACAACCTTAAGAGCATCGACGTCGAGATCCCCCGCGACCGACTCGTCGTGATCACGGGTCTGTCCGGCTCCGGCAAGTCCTCGCTCGCATTCGACACCATCTTCGCCGAAGGGCAGCGGCGCTACGTCGAGTCGCTGTCGGCGTACGCGCGCCAGTTCCTCGGCGTGATGGAGAAGCCGGACGTCGATGTCATCGAGGGACTGTCGCCGGCGATCTCGATCGAGCAGAAGACGGCCGGACGAAACCCGCGCTCCACTGTCGGCACGGTCACGGAGATCTACGACTATCTGCGTTTGCTCTGGGCGCGGACCGGCGTGCCGCATTGTCCGAACTGTGGACGGCCGGTTCGGCGTCAGTCGGCGACGCAGATCGTAGAGCAGGTGCTGACGTGGCCGGAGGGAGCTCGCATTGAGGTGCTCGCGCCGATGGTGCGCGGTCGAAAAGGCGAGTTCCGCGACCTGTTCGAGGATGTTCGCAAGAAGGGCTTCGTCCGGGTCCGCGTGGATGGCGAGCTGCACGAGTTGGAGCGGCCGCCGAAGCTGAATCGCTACGAGAATCACGACATAGCCGTTGTCGTCGACCGGCTGATAGTACGGGAAGAGGATCGGCCGCGGCTGGCCGACTCGATCGAAATGGCGCTGCGCACGGCCGGCGGGATCGTCGAGATCATCTCCCACGCGGCGGACGCGCCGAAGACGCACCTCTTCAGCGAACGCTACGCCTGCGTGCACTGTGGCACGAACATGACGGAGTTGGAGCCGCGGCAGTTCTCGTTCAACTCGCCGTACGGCGCATGTGAGGCGTGTAGTGGCCTGGGCTCGCGTCGCGAAGTGAGCCAGGACCTGGTCATCGGAGACCCCGCGTCCTCTCTCCTGGAAGGCGTGGTCTTGCCTTGGGGCGAACCGACCGGTCACCTGCGGCGCAGCGTCATCCCGGGCCTGGCCAAACACTACAAGTTCGATCCCAAGACGCCGTGGTCGGACCTCAAGGCCACTGCGAAAAGGGGAATCCTGGAAGGGTCGGGTACGCGCAAGGTCAAGTTCCCTTACCGCACGGGTGGCTCGACGGGCACGTACAGCGAGCCGTGGGAGGGGGTCCTCGCCAACGTCGTGCGGCGCTACGAAGAAACGACGTCGAGCTCCGTTCGCGAGCAGCTCGAAGAATACATGACGGCCCAGCCCTGCAGCGTGTGCGGGGGGAGCCGGCTGCGGCCCGAGAGCATGGCCGTGACCGTGGGCGGCCGCTCCCTGGCGGAGATCGTGGACCTGAGCGTGGGTGAGGCGCTCTCGTTCTTCGAGACGTTGCGAGGATCAGGCGGTCTGCCCGGCGAGATCGCCGGCCCGATCCTCAAGGAGGTCACGGAGCGGCTTCAGTTCCTGACCAATGTCGGCTTGGATTACCTCGCACTGGGCCGTAGCGCGGAGACGCTGTCGGGCGGCGAAGCGCAGCGGATCCGGCTGGCGACGCAGATCGGCAGCCGTCTGGTCGGCGTGTTGTACATCCTCGACGAGCCGTCGATCGGTCTGCATCAGCGCGACAACGAGCGCCTGCTCTCCACGCTGAAGCAGCTGCGCGACCTGGGGAACACGGTGCTCGTCGTCGAGCATGACCGGGATACGATCTTCGCGGCCGACCACATCATCGACCTGGGCCCGGGCGCGGGCCGGCACGGCGGCGAAGTGGTGGCCGCCGGCACCCTGGACTCGGTGCTTCAGAGTCCTCGCTCGCTCACGGCCGCCTACCTTCGGGGTGACCGGGCGATCGCCGTGCCGGACCAGCGCCGGCCGGCCGATTCCGCCAGTGTCGTGCGGGTGCGCGGCGCTCGGCAGCACAACCTGCGCAACATCGACGCGGCGTTTCCGCTTGCCACGTTCACGTGCGTGACCGGCGTGAGCGGCTCGGGCAAGAGCACGCTGGTCAACGACATCCTGTACGCCGCCCTGGCCCGGCGCATCTACCGGGCGAAGGCCGTGCCCGGCGACCACGATGCGATCGACGGACTCGACCAGATCGACAAGGTCGTCGACATCGACCAGTCGCCGATCGGTCGGACGCCGCGTTCGAACCCGGCCACGTACACGGGTCTGTTCACGCCCATTCGCAGCCTGTTCGCGGAGTTGCCGGAATCGAAGATTCGCGGCTATGCGCCCGGCCGTTTCAGCTTCAATGTGAAGGGTGGCCGCTGCGAGTCCTGCCAGGGCGATGGCCTGATCAAGATCGAGATGCACTTCCTGCCGGACGTGTACGTCACGTGCGACGTCTGCCGCGGCAAGCGCTACAACCGGGAAACACTCGAGGTGTTCTATCGAGGCCGGACCATCGCCGACGTGCTGGAGATGACGGTCAGCGACGCACTGGAGTTCTTCGAGGCGGTGCCCCAGATCCGGCGCAGGCTGGAGACGCTGGCCGAGGTGGGCCTCGGCTACCTCCACCTCGGCCAGTCGGCCACGACGCTGTCGGGTGGCGAGGCGCAGCGAGTCAAACTGGCGACGGAGTTGTCGCGGCGGGACACGGGCCGCACATTCTACATCCTCGATGAGCCCACGACGGGGCTGCACTTCGAGGACGTTCGCATGCTGTTGAACGTGTTGCACCGGCTGGTCGATCGCGGCAACACGGTCGTCGTCATCGAGCACAACCTCGAGGTCATCAAGACGGCCGACTGGATCGTCGACCTGGGCCCCGAGGGAGGAGCAGGTGGCGGCGCGATCGTGGCCGAGGGCCCGCCCGAGGAGGTTGCGGCCCATCCGGTCTCGCACACCGGCCGCTTCCTGGCGGACCTCTTCGGCTTGGCGCCTGTGGGATGAGGAAACTGGAGCGGAGGGCCAGCGTATGGACACCCGGGTCGGCGCCGGCCGGCCCGCAGACCCGATGAGCGCGGAGCGCGAGCATGATGACGCGAGATGACCTGGAAAGCTATCTGTTCCGGCTGGGCGTGGACGTCGAAGAGGTCGACGATGGGCTCTGGTTGCTCAAGCCCGAGGACGGGACGCCGATCGTGTGCAGCTATTCGCCGCCGGTCGCGCTCCTGCGACTGAAGGTGATGGACCTGCCACCGGACGGGGAAGACGCACGGTACGCGCCGCTGTACCGCCGGCTGCTCGAGTTGAACGCAGCCGATATCGTGCACGGCAGTTACGGCATCGAAGAGGGCGAGATCGTCCTGTCGGACGCTCTCGAAATGGAGAACCTCGATTTCAGCGAGATGCGCAGCTCCTTCGAGAGTCTTGTCCTGGCCGCGTCGGGGCACCTGCCCGAGCTGGCGGGGCTCGTCCCGGCAGTTGCGCAGGAGGGGTGAAGCCACCATGGGAATCTTCTCGAAGCTATCGGCGCTGATCCGATCGAATATCAACGACGCCATTGCCAAGGCGGAGAACCCGGAAAAGATGCTGAACCAGGTTCTCCTCGACATGCGCGAGCAGCTGGCGAAGGCGAAGCAGGAGGTCGCGGTCGCGATCGCGGATGAGCGCAAGCTCAAGGCACAGTTGGAGGAGGAGCAGAAGCTCGCCCACGACTGGGAGCAGCGTGCGATTCTGGCGGTTCGCGAGAACCGTGACGACCTCGCCAAACAGGCGTTGTTGCGCCAGCAGGAGCATACCGAGCGCGCGCTCGCGCTGGACGGCACCTGGCAGCGTCAGGCGGCCGAGACGGAGCGCCTGAAAGACGCACTCCGCCAGCTGAACGAAAAGATCGAAGAGGCGAAGCGGAAGAAGAACCTGCTCGTCGCCAAACAGAAGCGGGCGCAGGCGCAGAAGCGGATTCACGAGACCATGGCGGGTCTGAACGATCGGTCTGCGTTCGACACGTTCGAGCGGATGGCGGAGAAGATCGAGGAGACCGAGCGGCGTGCGCTCGCCGCGGCTGAGGTCACCGAGGTGCTCCACGGAGACACGCTCGAACAGGAGTTCCAGAAGCTGAAGCCCGCATCCGAGAACATCGAGGACCGGCTCCTCCAGCTGAAGGAACGGATGGGACTGCCGTCGGGCGGCGCGAAGGAACGCGCGGCCTTGCCCGGCGGGTCGCAGTCGAAGACGGCGCCAGCCCGTCCGCTGAGCGGCGAGGAGGACGGGCTCGTACAGGACGCCGAGCTGGAGGAAGAAGTCTGACGGTCGTATGAACCGACGTCCGCTGGCCGTCGCCGCGGCCACGATCTTCGCGGTGCTGTTGCTGCTCTTCGTCTACAGCATCGCGGAGATCCTCCTCCTGTTGTTCATCGCGATCCTGTTCGCGGTCTACCTGAGCGCAGTGACCGATCTGCTACAGAGGCGGCTGGGGTTTCCCCGGCCGCTCGGTCTTTCGGCGGCCCTGTTCCTGACCGTCATCGCGGCCGTCGGCATCGGCGCGTTGATGGTGCCGGCGGTTGTCGACCAGACGCGGTCGCTGCTCGCTGCGCTGCCCGATCTGGTTGCCCGCTGGGATGCGGGACTCCGTGAGCTGGCCCGCCGGTCCGAGTTCGTCGCCCAGGTGATCGGACCGCCAGACGAGGCGGACAGCTATGTCGGCGGCTTCCTCGGCCAGGTCGACGAGTCGATGCGCGGCGCCGTGCCTTTCGTCTTCTCCAGTGTCCAGTTCGTCATCCACTTCATCAGCGTGCTGGTGATGGGGATCTACTTCGCGCTGCGCCCGAGTCTGTACCGTGAGGGATTCATCCTGCTCGCGCCTCCCGTGCACCGGGAGCTGGTTCGCGACATCCTGACCGAGCTGGGGATCGTGCTGCGGGCATGGATCGGCGGCCAGATCCTCGCCATGCTCGTCCTGGGTGCGTTGACCTGGGTCGGTCTCGAGTTGCTGCGCGTGCCGTATGCGCTCGCGTTCGGCGTGTTCACGGGAGCGGTCGCCATCGTGCCGTTCTTCGGCACACTCGTCTCCACGCTGCTGCCGGCCCTGTTCATCCTCGGCTCCAGCACGCTGCTGCATGCGTTCGCAGTCGTGCTGCTCGGCGTGGTCGTGCACATCGTCGAAGCCAACTTCGTTGCACCGATGATCATGCAGCGCCAAGTTCAGTTGCCGCCGGTGCTGTCGATCCTGAGCGTGCTGATCATGGCGCACCTGCTGCACGTCGTCGGTCTGCTGGTCGCCGTGCCGGTCCTGGCCACGACGATGGTGATCGTGCGGCGCGTCTACGTGTTGCGCGTGCTCGAAGGAAAGGGGTTCCGCCGAGCCGTGCGGGACCGGCCGGTCGAGATCCGGCTGCCCGATGATGGCAGCGTCCTCGTGCATCCGGTTGCTTACGAACGGACGGTGGCGGCGTTGCTGGAACGATAGTCTCGAAGGGAGGGGCGGATGGGGAAGGGGAGCATCGCAGTCGTCTGGTTCCTGCAAGATCTGCGACTCGGCGACAATCCTGCGCTGGACCACGCCGTGGCGGAATACGACGCCGTCATCCCACTCTATCTCTGGACGCCCGACGAGCACGGGGAATGGCCGCCCGGCGGTGCCGCGAAGTGGTGGCTGCATCATTCGCTGGCGTCGCTCGATGGAGATTTGCGGCAGAAGGGGTCGCGGTTGGTGCTCCGCAAGGGCGCCGCCGCGCTGCCGCTGTTGCGCGCGGTCGCGCGGGAGACGGGCGCGCGGGCCGTGTTCTGGAACGCGCGCTACGAGCCCGCGTTGCGCGAGCGCGATCGCGAGGTCGTTCGCGAACTTCGTGAGGACGGCCTGACGGTTCAGGTCTTTCGATCCCGCATTCTGCACGATCCCAGACGAATCCAGACGTCCGACGGCAACCCCTATCGCGTCTTCACACCGTTCTGGAAGAAGCTGCAGGACGCGATGGACGTCGGCGCAACGCTCGACCGGCCCCGCATGGGCGAGTCGAAGGCGCCAGCCAGGTGGCCGGCATCCGAGTCGCTCGGTGCGCTCGGTCTCGATCCGAAGCACCAATGGGCCGACGGCCTGGCCGAAGCGTGGACCCCGGGAGAAGCGGGGGCGCAACGCCGGCTCGACACGTTCATCGAACGCGCGCTACTGGACTACGACGAGGGCAGGAACCGTCCGGATCGGGACGGGTCCTCTCGCCTGTCACCGTACCTCCAGCACGGCGAGCTGAGCCCGCGACAGGTCTGGAATGCCGTCGCCGGTTGGGTGAGCAACCGCACGATGAAAGATGCCGCGGATGCATATCTGCGCGAAATCGCGTGGCGCGAATTCGGCTACCATCTGCTGTTCCATTTTCCGCACACGACGACCGAGCCCCTCAACGAGAAGTTCGAGCGCTTCCCGTGGGACGCTTCGGAGCGCGACATGAAGGCCTGGTGCAAGGGCCGAACCGGCTACCCCGTCGTCGACGCCGGCATGCGCCAGCTCTGGCGCACGGGCTGGATGCACAACCGCACGCGTATGATCGTCGCCTCGTTCCTCACCAAGGACCTGCTCATTCCCTGGCAGGATGGGGCGCGCTGGTTCTGGGATACGCTCGTCGACGCGGACCTTGCCAACAACACACTCGGCTGGCAATGGACTGCGGGATCCGGCGCGGACGCACAGCCGTATTTCCGCATCTTCAATCCCGTCTCACAGGGCAACCGTTACGATCCGGATGGCGCGTATGTGCGCGCATGGGTCCCCGAGCTGGCGGAGCTGCCGTCCGCATCCATCCACGAGCCGTGGAAAGCGAAGAACTCCGTGCTCGAGGACGCCGGCGTCGTACTGGGCGACACGTACCCCTCGCGGATCGTCGATCACCGCGAGGCGCGCGACCGCGCGCTCGAGGCCTACCAGGGACTGTAACGGGCCGGGGGGCGCGGTCACGGGTCACGGAGTGCTCCGTTGCGGGGTGTGGGATGTCGCTTCACCTTGTACCGCCGATCCGGATCCTCTCTCAGGACAACGCTTCATGCTTCGATTGTTGGGGGCCGCGCTGGCGGGTCTCGTTCTCTGGCCGGTCGTGCTGGAAGCGCAGAAGGACGTCGCGTTTCCGCCGGAGGTGTATGCGGCGCGGCGGGCACGGCTGCTCGATCGCGTGGGCGGTGCGCCGGTCATCGTACCGAGCGCGTATGGCGTACACGTCGATCAGGGCAGGCCGGACCCGAGCTTCTGGTATCTGACCGGGGTCGAATCTCCCTATGCGATCCTCGTCCTGACGCGAACCGAGGGCCGTGTGCGGGAGACGCTGTTCCTGCCGGACTCGTTCCAGTTCGCGGGCGCGCAGTACCCGATCGATGACGCGCGCTTTCGTCGTGCCGCGTGGAACGTGGGATCGGGTCGGCTTTCGCCCGGCGATGATGCGCGGCGACGCACCGGCATCGCCGAGACGGTTCTCATCGATTCGCTGGCAGACCGCCTGCCGGCACTGCTCGGAGAAGCCAGCACGGTTTACTTCGCTCGAGACGGTGGGCTGTATGCGCCGCCCTCGCTCGGCCCCGCGCTGACGGTGAAGCAGCAGCTCGAGCAGGCGATCGGGCGGCTGTTGCCCGGACGTCGCTTCGAAGACGTCTCGCCGCACGTCGCGGCGCTGCGTCTCGTCAAGGATGAGCACGAGATCGCGGCACTACGCAAGGCCGCCCAGATCAGCGCGCTGGGCATGATCGAGGCCATGCGCGGCGTCCGCGCCGGCATGAACGATCTCGAGCTGGCGGGCCTGATGGAGTACGTGTGGAAGCGCGAAGGCTCGCCGCGACCGTCGTTCGGGCCCATCGTCATGTCGGGCGATGCCGCAGTTTCGCTCTACACCCTGCGCGCCGAGCGCTACCACTCGACCGATCGTGTCATGCGTGCGGGCGAGCTCGTCTACATCGACTACGGCGCCGCCGAATACGATACCTATACGTCCGACCTCTGTCGCACCTTTCCGGTCTCCGGCCGCTTCAGCGAAGAACAGCGCCGCTACTACGAAATCGTGCTGGAAGCGCAGAGCGCCGCGCTCGCCGCGATTCGGCCGGGTGTCATGATGATCGATGTGATCCGCGCCGCGGCACAGGTCTTCCGCGACCACGGCCTGGAGCGCTACGAGGACATCGACGGGATGGGTGCGGCCCGCGTGTGGGGCCTCATGCCATCGCCCACGTACTGGCTGACGAAGCAAGGTCCCATTACGCGGTACAGCGGCGCACGCGGTACGGGCGTCCGCGACCTCGGCCACCACATTGGTCTGGAAGCGCTGGATGGACGCGACTGGTCCCGGCCCCTCGAGCCCGGCATGGTCTTCACCGTCGAGCCCGGCGTGTACTTCATCGAGATGCTCTTGCGCGAGCACCGCGACGGCGAGCACGCGGGGGACTTCGACTGGGGGCTGGTCGAGCGCCTCGCTCCGTGCGGGGGCGTGCGCATCG
>JBFJPA010000183.1:0-8436 GCA_041617355.1 Longimicrobiales bacterium | reverse complement strand
GTACAGCAGCGCGGCGCGACGAAGGTTGTCGACGCGCTGCGCGTCACCTGCGGACCGGAGCGCGGCCGCACGCTCGTGCAGCTTCGCGGCTCGCGGATAGTCGCGGATCGAGTGATACAGGTCCGTGGCCCGGGCTTCGAGCTCGGCGGCCTCGGCCACGTTCGTCGCAGACGAGGTGAACCGAGCGTTCGACTGCGCCTCGGCCGACGCGGCCAGTGCGGCGCCGAGCAGTAGAGCGATGGCTGCAATCCCTCTCATTATGCGTGCTCCTTCCTTGCTCGCGTTCGGGTACGCATGAAGGCGGAGAGTCCGTTGCGGACTCCACGATCCGCCCTCGTCGGCCTAGTACGAAGGCTTCGCGCCAGCCGTGTCAGCCGAGTGATGACCGTCACCGGCCCGTATGCGAGCTGCCGGATCGGTGTCGCGAGCGGCTCGGCGCGTCCGCGGCCTGCGGACTCCGGAACCGCTCGCCGCACACGGTTCTCCCCGGGCCGGGACTCCGGAATCCCGAAAGCGGACAGCCCGCAAGGCCGACGAGTCGTGCGCCCATCCCTGCGATTCAACCCTTCGCACCCCGGGCCTGTCCAATACCGTGGCACTTGCACACCCATTGGTTGGCCACGTCCAAAGCGAGGAATCCATGCGCCGTTCGAACGCCGTTGCGTTGAGCCTGTCGTGCCTGATCGGGATCGCGTTGCCCGTGGCAGCGCAAACGGATGATGAGGAGTGGACTCGACGTTGCGAACGCGAGTGGGGCGACCGTGACCGCGAACGCGTCTGCGAGGTGCGCGTCGAACGGGTGCCCGTCCGCGAGACGCTCGTCATCGACGGAGGCGCGAACGGCGGCGCTTCGATCATTGGCTGGGACCGAAACGAGATCGAGATCCACGCGCGCATCCAGGCGCAAGCCAGCCGCGTGGACGATGCGCGCGAGCTGGTACGCGGGATTCGACTGCGGACGGATGGCACGATCGAAGCCGAGGGTCCCTCCACGCGCCGGGGCGAGCACTGGAGCGTGACCTTCGTGGTCTACGCGCCTCGCCGGACAAACGTCGACCTGCGCGCCAGCAACGGCCCGGTCTCCGCCCGCGACGTGCAGGGACGGCTCGTCCTGGAAACGAACAACGGTCCGGTCAGCCTGCACGCCGTCGCCGGCGACGTGCGGGCGCGCTCGCAGAACGGCCCGATTCGCGTCACACTCGCGGGGGCCCGATGGGATGGCGCCGGCCTGACGGCGCGCACTCAGAACGGACCGGTCACGCTCGTGATTCCGGAGGACTATTCGGCGGAGCTCGAGACGGGCACCGTGAACGGCCCGATGCGGGTCGACTTCCCGATGCAGGTGACGGTGCAGGGACGGATCGGCCGGACGTTGCGGACGACGCTCGGCAACGGTGGCGCGCGTCTGGACGTATCGACGCACAACGGACCGCTGACGTTGAAGCGGCCCGGCGACGCGCGCTGACGTACGGGGGCCCGGCCTCGTCTCTAATCCATGCGCGCGGCCAGGGCCGCCAGCGCCGAGACCAGGTCGGGCATTTCCTCGAGAACCGGGAGCAGTGGGTCGCGCTTCTTGCGGGCGAGCCGCTCGATGGCGGTGCGAATCGTGAACGCCCGGATGTCGAGTTTGCCGTTGACTTCCCGCCACTCGAGCGGCATCGAGACGGGCGCGCCCGGCAACGGTCGCACGCTGTACGGCGCGACCAGCAACTTGCCGTGGCCGTTCTGCAGGAAGTCGACGTAGACCTTCCCCTCCCGTTTCGCCGGCAGCCGCACGATCGTGGCAATCTCGGGTAGCTCCTTGACGACGACGCGCGCCAGCAACTCACCCAGCGACTTCGACTGGTCGTGCGTGCACTGGCGGCCCAGCGGGATCATCACGTGCAGTCCGGATGAGCCACTCGTCTTGATATAGACGGGCAGCTCGATCTCCTGGCACAGAGCGTGGATGCACTTCGCCACTTCGACGACGTGGCGGAACGGCGCGTCCTTCGGGTCCAGGTCGAGGATGCACCAGTCCGGCGTCTCCAGCGAACCCAACCGGCTCGCCCAGATGTGCAGCGGGATCGAGGCCGAGTTGGCGAGGTAAAGGAGCGTCGGCAGGTCATCGCAGATGAAGTAGCTGAGCTCGCGTTCCGACTGGTCGCTGTAGATCGTCTCGGTGCGGATCCAATCCGGCGCGAACGATGGCGCGTCTTTCTGGAAGAACGACTTGCCCTCGATCCCATCGGGGAAGCGGGTCAGCACGACCGGCCGCTCCCGCAGGAAGGGCAGGATCCAGTCGGCGACTGCGCGATAATACTCGATCAGGTCGCCCTTCGTGTAGCCTTCCTCGGGCCAGAACACCTTGTCGAGATTCGTGAACCGAACCGTCCTGACTGGCTCTTCTTCGGCGACCGTCAGAAACGCGTCGTCGTCCGGTACCGGATCCGTGTCGTCGAGCGGTTCCTCATCGGTCGCCTCGGCGCTGCGCATGCACTCGTGCGCCGCTTTGTCCGTTCGGAATCGAAGGAATACCGGCTGGCGGAGCAGGCCTTCGTCCGTAACTTCGACGTAACGCACCTCGCAGACCAGCTCCGGCTCGACCCAGGTGTGCTCCTCGGCTTGCGGCGCACCGATACAGGGCGGGTCCGGCCGACGGATCGGCTGCAGCCGCGTGTGCGTGTCGGCGAGCTGCCGCTCCGTGAAGCCGCTGCCGACGGTGCCCGTGTACGTCAGCGCGCCGTTCACGTACGTCGCGAGGTGCAGTGCGCCGAATCCCGTTCGCGTCCCTCGCGGCTGCGTGTATCCGACGACGACGAAATCGTCCGTGGGACTGGCGCGCACTTTCTGCCAATCGGGAGACCGACCGGCCCGGTACGCGCCCTTCGCCTTCTTCGCGACGATCCCTTCGAGCCCCATCGCTTCGACGCTCGCGTAGAACGCCTCACCCTGCCCGACGATGTGATCCGAGTAACGCAGCGGTCCGGCCTGGGGCAACAGCTCCGCGAGCAGACGCTTGCGTTCGACGAGCGGCAGGGCCCGCGCATCGTATTCGCCGAAGCCGAGCAGGTCGAAGACGTAGAGGACGGCCGGCAATTCGAGCGCGGCCCGCGCGACGTCGAGCGGACGGGTCAGCATGGCCCGCTTCTGCAGACGCTGGAAGCTCGGCTTGCCTTCGTCATCGTGCACGACGACCTCGCCGTCGATGACCAGGTGCTCGTAGGGTAGCGATTCGAGCGCCTTCGCGATCTCGGGAAAGGACGCCGTCGCGTCGCGGCCGTTTCGCGTGCGCAGCATCGACCGGCCCGAGCCGGCCTGCCCAATCATTCGGTAGCCGTCGTATTTCAGCTCGAAGATCCAGTCCTCGCCGGACGGCGGCGACTGGCGGGACTCGGCCAGCATCAGCTTCACGTCGGGCGCGCGGACCCGGCGTGACTTCGCGCCCAGGCGTTTCAGCTCGTCGCGCACGCCTTCCGCCCGATCGCTGCCACTCGCCATCTCTTCGACGGTGAGTCCCGAAAACACGGAACCCGCCGGAAAGTCACCGCCCTCGTCGTCCGTCGCGTAGGCGTCACGCTCCTTGATGAGGAGCCAATCGTTCTCGCTTTTCTTGATCTTCACGAGCGTCCAGCGGCCACGCAGCTTGTAGCCGCGCAGCTCGAAGAGCAGCTTGCCCTTCTCGAATCCCTCCTGCATGTCCTCCAGCGGCATGTACAGGCCGCGGTCCCACACGATCACGGCGCCCGCACCGTAGTTGCCCTCCGGAATGACTCCTTCGAAATCCGCGTATTCGACGGGATGATCCTCGACATGCACGGCGACGCGCTTGTCCGCCGGATTCCGCGAGGGCCCCTTGGGCACGGCCCACGACTTCAGCACGCCGTCACTCTCCAGCCGGAAGTCGTAATGCAGGCGCGACGCGTCGTGCAGCTGGACGACGAAGCGCCGACCTCCCGCCGGTGCGACAGCACCCGCGGGCTCCGGCGTCCGTTCGACCGACCGCTTGCGACGGTATTCCTCGAGGCCCTTCGATGGCTTCGGCATGGCCTGCGCAAGATGATAGGCGGCTTCGCGCGCGTGCAAACCGCCCGGCGACGACAGTCGTGCGAGGTCCGAGCGCACCCGCCCGACCCGCGATCCGACCTCCCTGCCGTTGCGCGAACCCGATGCCCTAATTATCGTGATATCAACATCTTCCGGGAGCGATACCGATGTCCGCGCGCGCGATCTCCTCGGCTACCATCTCGTTCGGCCTCGTCTCCGTGCCCGTCAAGCTCTACTCGGCCGGCGACAGCAGCAGCAGCATCTCGTTCAACTGGATTCACAAGGACTGCGGCTCGCGTCTGAAGCAGCAGTACATCTGTGCCCAGGAGGGCGTGAAGGTCGAGCGCGACCAGATGGTGAAGGGTTACGAGTTCGCGAAGGACCAGTACGTGCTCTTCACCGAGGACGAGTTGAAGGCGCTGGAAGCGAAGTCGGAAGGATCCATCGACATTCGCGAGTTCGTGCCGGCCGACCAGATCGACAAGATGTTCATCGACAAGACGTATTATCTCGGCCCGGACAAGGGCGGCGACCGCGCGTATCGCCTGCTCTCCGAAGCGATGAAGGAGACGGGTTTGTCGGCACTCGGCCAGTATGCGGCGCGCGGCAAACAGTACCTCGTGCTGCTCACGCCGCTGAACGGCGGCGTGTTGATGGAGCAGTTGAAGTACGCGGACGAGGTTCGCTCGATGGACGAGGTGCCGCTCGGCAACGGCGAGGTCAAGGAGGCGGAGCTGCAGCTCGCGGTCCAGCTGATTCAGCAGCATGCGTCGGAAACGTTCGAGCCTGCCAAGTACAAGGACGAAGTTCGCGGCCGGACGCTCGAGCTGATCCAGAAGAAGGTGGAAGGCGAGGACATCACGACGGCGCCGACCGAGGAGCCGAAGGCCCAGATCATCGACCTGATGGAGGCGCTGAAGGCGAGCCTGGCCAAGACGGGAACGGGCGAAAGCGCGCGCAAGGCGCCGAAGAAGGCCGCGGCGAGCAAGGCTTCGTCGGGCAAGCGCAAAGCCGGCGGCGCCTAGCGCGGCGGGCGATGCAAGCATACGGCACGCGGGAGGCTGCCGACGTGCTCGATCTCTCCACGGGAAGGGTCCGTGCGCTGGTCCGCGCGGGCGTCGTCACGCCGACCAGGGGACCGCGCGGCGCCTGGCGATTCACGTTTCGTGATCTCGTCCTGCTGCGCGTCGCGTCGGGACTGGTCGGCGCGGGTGTGCCCGCGCGGCGGGTCGTCCGTTCGCTGGCCGACTTGCGTCGCCGGCTCCCGCCCGAGCGCTCGCTCTCGGAGCTTCGCATCGTCGCCGATGGCGACCAGATCCTGGTTTACGAAGGCGATGCGCCCTACGAGATCGACACGGGCCAGTTCGTGCTCGATTTCCGCGTGTCGGACCTCGCTGCGCGAGTCGCCCCGCTCCATGAGGCCGCAGTGCCCGACCTCGCATCCGAGGTCATGGAAGATGCCGAATCGTGGTACATCCTGGGCACTGAGCTGGAGGAGTCGGTGCCGGCCCGCGCACAGGCGGCATACGGCGAGGCCGTCACGCGCAATCCGGGCCACGCGGATGCACGCGTGAATCTGGGTCGGCTACTGCACGAAGCGGGGCGCGCCGCCGAAGCCGCGGACCATTATCGCCGTGCGCTCGAGGCGAATCCTGCTCACGCGACGGCGGCGTTCAACCTCGGTGTGGCGATGGAGGATCTGCGGCAATGGCGCGAGGCGGAACGCGCCTACTCGCGCGCGATCCGCCTCCAGCCGGCCCTCGCGGACGCTCACTACAATCTCGCGTCGGTGTTCGAACGGCTCGGCGACCGTCAGGCCGCGCTGCGTTCGCTGCGCCGTTACCGCGACCTCACGAGCTCCCCGGCCGCACGCTGATCCGATCGCCTTTGCGGTCGATCCGATCGAGAATGGCCTTGCGCACATCGGCTTCGACCAGCGGCGAAGCCATCAACAGTTCCGCGCGCTCCGCGAGATCGAGCACGGTCCGGCCATCCTCTCTCTGCAGCGCGATCCAGGCCGCATCCAGCATCGCCGTGGCGGCGGTCACGACATCGCCGGCGGCAAGCGCGTCTTCGCCCGCCCTTGCCATCACGGCCTGCGCGCGGCTCTCTTCGCCGGCGTAGTAGAGCAGTCGAGCCGCCATCACCTGGTCGGTCACGTGCAACGGATCGCCGATCGCACGCAATGATGCGGCATCGAGGTACAGCTCGGCGGCCTGGCGATACTCCTTGGGCTGATCGTGCAGCGCCTTCGCTTCTGCTTCCAGCGCGGCGGCTTCTTCATCGGTGTTCGCCGTGTTCATGGCGAGCGTCTGTGCGGAGGCGGGCAGTGCGAGGAGGATCAGTGCGCCCGCGAAGATCATGGACTTTCGCATGGGGCCTTCCCTTCGAGACGGGGCCGCGTCGGAGCTGCGGCCGAATGAGCGTGGGGCAGAGTGCGCAGGTTCGCACCCTGCCCCACAAAACTCGAAGGCGGACGTCGATGTTCAACCGCTCGGGGCCGGGTCGACCGAGCGCTCGGCCGTGCGGCGCCGCGCTCGGACGAGCGGAGCGCTAGCTGCCGAGACCTCCCGCGACCGCGGACGTCGGCACGCTGGCCGCCGCCGCCATGTAGGCCTCGTCGACGTACTGTTGTACCATGCGGTGCGTGTTAAAGAAGGGCGGGAGCTGACGCAGGCACGAGCGTACACGCCGCAGCCATGCCGACGGCAAGCCGTTGTCCGTGCGCTCCGCGAACAATGGGACGACCTCCGTCTCCAGAACGCCGAATAGCGTCTCGGCATCCGCGCGGTCCCGCTCGCTGTCGTTGGCGTGCGTTTCGTCCGTGTGCACCGTCCAGCCGACGGGATCGTGCTGCCGGTTGTGCTCGAGCCACGCCTCGGCCCACCAGCCATCGGCGATGCTGACGTTGAGCGCGCCGTTCGCGGCCGCTTTCATGCCGCTGGTCCCGCTCGCCTCCCGCGGCCGGACCGGCACGTTCAGCCAGATGTCGGCACCCTGTACGAGCGCGTGCGCGAGCTCGACATCGTAGTCCTCGAGGAACACGAACCGGCCCGCGTTCTCCGCACGTTCGGCGAACAACGCGATCTCGCGCAGCAGCGCTTTGCCGAACTCGTCCCGCGGGTGCGCCTTCCCGGCGAACACGACCTGGACGGGACGCTCTCCGTTCAGCAGACGGAGGAGTCGATCCGTCTGCGAGAGCAGCAATGTCGCCCGTTTGTAGGTCGCGAAACGGCGTGCGAACACCAGCGTGAGCGCGTTTTCATCCAGGCTCTCGCCGGCGAACGGCCGCGTCCGTCCGCGGCTCGCAAGCAGGCGCCCGCGCACGACCTCGATGAGCCTGCGTCGCTGTGCCGTGCGGGCCTGCCACAACGGCTCGTCGGGGATGTCGTCGATGCCCCGCCAGTGGAACGGATCGAACGTCTCCGCCCACTTCTCGCCGACGTACCGTTCGTACAGGGCGGCCGTGGGCGCGGCGACCCAGGTCGGCAGATGAACGCCATTGGTGATGGCGCCGATCGGCACATCCTTCTCCGCCAGCTCGGGCCAGAGCTCGGCCCACATCTCGCGCGATACCTTGCCGTGCAGCTGGCTCACGCCGTTGCGCCGCGATGAGCCGCGCATGGCGAGAATCGTCATGCAGAAGCGCTCCCGCTCGTCCTTCGCGTCGCGCCGGCCCGCGGCGAGAACATCCACGAGCGGAATGCCGACGCTCCACAGGTACGGGCCGAGCGCCTCCTCGACGAGGGCGGGCGTGAAGTAGTCGTGCCCGGCCTCGACCGGCGTGTGCGTCGTGAAGACGATGGAGCGGGATGTCTTGGCGAGCGCGTCGGCGAATGCGGTGTGCGAGCGGGACACCGTCGGCGGCACCTGCGTGAGGAGCTGGCAAGCCCGCTCGAGCGCTGCGAACGCGGCGTGGCCTTCGTTCAGGTGCAATACGGCGTGCGACTCGCCGATGGCGTCCAGCAGGCGAACGGCCCCGATGCCCAGCACCAGCTCCTGGCGGATGCGGTGTTTGTCGTCGCCACCATACAGGCGGTCCGTGATGCGCCGGTCCTCGGACCGGTTCTGCTCGAGGTTCGTGTCGAGCAGGTAGAGTGGCACGCGACCGACGGCCGCGCGCCAGACGCGCGCCACGACGTCGTGACCGGCAACCGGAATCGTGATGCGGAGCGGGCCGGATGCTCCGCCGACTTCGCGCAGCGGCAGCAAGCGCGGATCGACGGGCTCGTAGACATCCTGCTGCTGCCCGCCGCCGTCGATGTGCTGCGTGAAGTAGCCTTCGCGGTAGTAGATCCCGATGGCCGTGAGCGGCACGCCCAGATCGCTCGCCGACTTGAGGTGATCGCCGGCGAGAACGCCCAGGCCGCCGGAGTAGATGCGCAGACCGGCGATGACACCGAATTCGGC
>JBFJPA010000182.1:0-8464 GCA_041617355.1 Longimicrobiales bacterium | reverse complement strand
GGTGGCCAGCTCGGATGCGAAGATCTTGACGACATGGACCTCGACGTCGGGCGCCTTTTCCAGGATGGCGGCGGTGACGGCCGTGCCGTGTCCGAGGCGATCCGTGAGATCGAGCGGATCTTCGCCGACGAGCGCGATGCCGCCCTTGATGCGTCGGACGTGGGGGTGACCGACGTGGATGCCACTGTCGACCACGGCCACGCGCACACCCCGGCCCGTGCGGTCGCGCAGTCGCGGTGTGTTCGTCGACAGTTCCAGGATCACGCGATGGGGGCCGCGGCCCGCTCGTCAAAGAGCGCGCGGTAGGCGGGGTCGCGCGCGGCCAGGACTTCGGGCGGGCCGTCCGCGACGATCCGACCGTCTCGCAACAGGATGATGCGGTGGGCGCGCTGTGCGAGCGCGGGCCGGTGCGTGATGACGATCGTGGTGCGCCCGCGCATCAGCGCATCGTAGCCCGCGAGTACACGAGCCTCCGTGGCAGGGTCGAGTGCACCGGTCGCTTCATCGAGCACGAGCACGGCCGGGTCGGCCAGGAACGCCCGCGCGACGGCCAGCCGCTGGCGCTCGCCGGCGGACAGGCTGCGCCCCCGCTCGCCGACGATCGTGTCCACCCCGTCCGACAGCGTCGCGACCAGCTCGGCCAGACCCGCGGCGTCGAGCGCCGCAGCGACCTCTGCGTCCGTGGCGGTGGGCCGGGCATAGCGCACGTTCTCCGCGACACTCGCATGAAACACGAACGGATCCTGATCGACGACGACGACATGATGGCGCAGGTCTTCGAGCGAAAGCGTTCGCAGGTCGCGGCCGTCCAGCCGGATCTGCCCGGCATCGGGATCGAGGTTGCGGATCAGCAGGTCCGCCAGCGTCGACTTGCCGCTGCCGCTCGCACCGATGAGCGCGACGACCTGGCCCGACTCGATCCGCAAACTGACATCATCGAGGACGAGCCGGTTGCCGAAGCCGAAGCGCACGTGCTCGAGATCGAGCACCCCGTGAGCGGTCTCGACGCGAATCGGATCGGTCGGCTCGGTCACGTCCGGCTGTGTCTCGAACAATTGACGGACGCGCGCGAGCGATGCCTGCGCACTCGCCAGATTGGCATAGATGCCCATCAGGCCCTGCACCGGTGTCAGCAGACGCATCTGGTAGGCCATGAAGGCGACGAACGTGCCGAGCGTGGTCGCGCCCGCGATCACGCGCCAACCTCCGTACAGGAAGACGATGGCCGTGCCCAGTCCGAGGAGCAGCGCCGGCAGGCCGCCGGCCAGGTAGCTGAGCAGACGCATGGACAGCAACGATCGAACGAACGCGTCGTTGTGGCTTCGGAAGCGCGTGGCCTCGCGCTGCTGCGCGTTCGAGCCGACGACCAGTCGCATGCCCAGAAACGTCTCGATCAGGAAGCTTCCGATGTCGGCGCTCCGCTCACGCAGCACGCGGACGCTGTCCTCCAGGCGACGGCGGTACCGCGCCAGTGCCCAAACGCTGGGCGGGACCATGATCAGGCCGACCAGGAAGAGCCGCACGTCCAGCCATACCAGCATGCCGACCGTGCCGACCAGGTACACGACGTTGCCGAGCCAGCCCAACGCCGATTCGGACGTGACCCGCTGAACCTCGCCGATGTCGTTGTTGATGCGCGAAACGATGTCGCCCAGGCGAGTGCTCGCATAGAACCGCGGAGACAGACGCTGCAGGTGCGTGTACAGATCGAGCCGCATGTCGAACAGGATGTCGGCGGAGACTCGAGTGTAGCGCAGGCCGGCAATGACGTTGAAGACGAAGCTCAGCGCGGTGATGCCGAGGAAGATGGCGACGATGCGGAGCAGGGTCGCGAAGTCGCGGCCGAGCAGGCCGTCGTCGACGAGCGCACGCGAGAGATACGGCAGCACGAGCGAGAACGCCGTGCCGAGGAGGCTGAGCACGACGACCGGTGCGAGCGCGCCGGCGTAGGGTCGGACGTACGCCAGGGCCCAGCGCAGGTGTCCCTGGCTCACCTTCCCGCCGGGCCGCGCGGGACGACCACCACGCCCGTCATGTCCGACTCGAGGGTCACCGTGCGAAGCCGCTCGAAGCTGTTCGCGTCGTGCACGTCGATCGTGTTGCCGGCGACGTGAACGAAGACGCGCGTGCCGTCCGCGCTCGCGGTGAGGCCCATGCGCGGCCGGCCGGGGAACGGCACTCGCGCCGTGACCTCCCGCCGCTCGAGGTCGAACGTCCAGAACTCGTAGTGGCCGATCTCCGAGTACAGGCCGTACGCCTTGCGACCGTCGGGTGCGAGCGCGAAGCCGACCGGCTGGCTCGGGCCGAGCGTGTAATAATCGACTTGCTTTTCGGCGAGTCGGACCCGCGCGATCCCCATCATGCGCCGGTTCTGTACCGGGTCCGTCACGCGGAACAGGTTGGTGAACTCGCCTTCCGGCTCCCACGGATGACGGCGGAACCCGAGACTCACACGACCGAGGCCGGGCTCGAGCGGCGCCGACAGCTTCCAGCGGTCCACCTCCGCGAAGCTCTGCGCATCCAGCGCGATCACGTCCTCGGTGAACAGGTAGAGCAGCTTGCCGTCCGGCGAGAACATGAAACCGAGACCCTCGCGCTCCTGTCCGTCCGGCCACGGAATCGTGTCCGCGATGGCCTTCCTACGCAGATCGTAACGCAGCAGCGTCGGGCCTTCGACCACCCAGCGATCCGGCTGGCGCGTGTATCTCTTGACCAGCAGCACGGCGTACTGCTCCGCCGGATCGACCTCGTAGCCGAAGATGCGGACCTTCGATGTTGCGCTCGACAGCGTGAATTCATCGACCGTGCGCTTACGCGCGATGTCCACGATCTCGATCCGCTCGAACGACGCATCCTCGACGTACAGCTTGTCGCGCTTCTGATTGAGTGTGAGCCGCGTCGGGATCGCGTACTTGACCGGGATCCGATCGACGACCGCTTCCGCCGAGTCGTCGAACACCAGGATCTCGTTCGTATACGTGCCCACGTACCACCGCGCACTCTGCGCCGCCAGCGGCGAGACGCCGAAGACGCCGAGGACCAGGAGACCCACCGCGACGCGCCCCGCAGCCCGTGTCATGGAAAGATGAGATCGATCTTGCGCCAGTCCTTCTGGGCGGCGGCACACTTGCCGGTCCAGTCGGGCGCGTGATTGAGCTGGTCAGGCACGTGGGCCGGCCAGAAGCAGGCGAGGTGGCAGTCGAAGAGGTCGCGCTCGACGGGTTGGCACAGGCCCGCCGTGCCGCCGGTCACGTCGGCCTCCCAGCCGGGCGAGAAAACGAGCGAGCAGCCGAGCGGAATGTGGGCCTTGCCGTCGTTCGGCAGCTGCAGGGCGACGACATCGTTCTCGTCGTTCGCCTTCGCCTCGCGCGCGACGTGCTCCTCGATGCGCACGGCCTTTCGGTTGATCGCCTTCAAATGCCTCACGGCACCTCCCGCGCAGGTCTTCGTTGTCGGACTATGCGTCGAACCGGGCCAGCCAGCCCGGATTTCGCTCGGCCAGCGCGCCGTACACTTTCAGGCACGCGTCCGTCCAGGTCCGCACCCAGTGGCAGAAATGCAGATTCGGAGCACCCGAGTCGCCGTTGCGAATGTGCGCCTCGTGGTAGCAGCCGCCCGAGCAGAGCGGCCGTGCGAAGCACGTGTGGCAGTCCGGCTTGTTCGCGATGTGGTGTTTCTCGAGGAACGCGTTCTGGCGTTCGCGATCGACGCCATCCTTGACCGATCCGATGCGGTGGTCGGCCGAGCCGGCGAAGCGGTGGCACAGGCCGACCTCGCCGTCGGTCGCCACGCCCATCAGGCCGAGGCCGGCGCCACACGGGTACGCCTTGTTGACGCCCTTGTGGATCTCCTCGAGCGTGTCCTTCACATTCGAAAAGCCGTGGTGCTTGTTGACGGCGGCGTGCTCGAGGAACTCGTTCGCGAGGGCGACGAACTCCCCGAGCATACGGTCGTACCCATCGTCTTCGATCGCGTAGGCGCGGTCCGGCGCGGTCGTGACCGGCGCGAAGCCGACTTCCCAGAACCCGATCTCCTGCGTCAGATGCTCGTAGATGCGGCGCACATCGAGGTTCTCACGCGTCAGTGTGACACGCGCACCGATGGGGCGGGAGCGATGGCGCTGCAGCAGCTCGCGGATCTTCGGCAGGATCACGTCGTACGTGCCCTTGCCGTTGTGGAACACGCGCATGCCGTTCTGCACTTCGCGCGGACCGTCGATCGAGACGGTGACGGCGACATCGTTTTCCGCGAGCCAGCTGATGACGTCGGGCCGGAGCAGCGTCGCGTTCGTCGTCAGACTGAACTCGATGCGTTTTCCTTCTTCGGCGGCGCGGCGGCGCGCGTATTCGACCGTCTTCTGCAGGACGGGAAAATTGAGCAAGGTCTCGCCGCCGAAGAACGTAAGGTGTGCGACCTGGTTCGAGCCGGACTCGCGGAGCAGAAAATCGACGCCGTCCTGGGCGGTGTCCTCGCCCATGAACTTCGGCTGCTTGCCGTACGACGTATCGACGATCTTGTCCTCGCCGTATTCGTAGCAGTACGTGCACGCCAGGTTGCACTTGTTGGTGACGTTGAGCACCATCGTCGTGAGCGGGAATCCGGCGGGTGGCAGCTCGTTGAGGACGGGTTCTGCAGGCGCGTCCGCCGGGCCGATTGCACGCACCTGCAACAGCTCGTCGGCCGTCTCGCGCACGAGCAGGTCCGGGAACCGGCTCGCCAGCTGCGCGGCCAGGTCATCCTTCGTGAGCGGGCCGGCGCGCAGCACGTCGAGGATCGCGGCGGCCGGCGGATCGAGACGGAACACGCCGGCGGACGGCACGAGGTAGAGGAAGCGGCTGCCGGCCGCATCGAACGCATGGAACTCGCGCAGCGCCAGGGCCGTCATCGCACGATCTCCTTCCACGGGTCGAAGCGGGCGTAGAGCGGCACGGTCACGAGCAAGTGGGCGCGCGCGCGAACGGGCTTGTCGACCTTCACGTCGTCGGTCGAGGCCAGCGTCGCGACAACCCAGACGTCGCCGATGTTGTTGCGATCGCCGCGCCGCTCGGGGTTCGGGCCATCCAACGCGGGCGTGAAGCGGCCCGACGCGTCGATCGAGCCGACGAAGGCGACGTCGTCATCGCCGAAGGTCGCGGCGTATTCTTCGATCGACCAGGTCACCGGCACGCGGCCGAGTCGCAGGTCATCCTTCGTGTCCGGCCGCCCGTCCGGCCCGTTGTTCCAGCCGATGGCGTCGAAGACCTGCAGCTGCACGGGGAAGTTGCCGCCGCCGACGCGGGCCATGCCCGCCTGCGGCGTGACCTCGATGCGATGGATGCCGTCGTGCACGACGATCGCATCAGTGAGTGCGGCACCGGCGGCGAAGAGGTCGCGGCCGCCGAGCGGCGCATCGGCCGCGATGTCGAGCGTGAGGTCGACGGCGTCGCCCGGTCCGGCCGTTGCGGCGGTCACGCGCACGCCCGCACCGAAATCGAAATCGGCCGCTGTCGCCGAGCCAGGCAGGTTGGCGCCGAACACGCGAAGGGCGACACCCTGTGCGCCGCGTGCGAGTGCGTACGGATGCGCGCCGGCCAGGACGGGCTCACGGCCGACCCGCCGTAGCGTGATGTCCGGACCGACTTCGTCGTACGCACCCGTGAACCAACGTCCGGACATGCTGCGCCGGTCGCGGTCCACGGCCATGACCTCGCGCAGCTCGTCGGACTCTGCTGCAGTCGTCGAACGGCCTCGCCATTGATATCCCGTGTAGACGATGGCCTGGCCGGTCCGCGCGAGGGGCGCGCCGGTTTCCGCGTACGCGGCGCGCGTCTCCGTGCGGAACGCATCGCCATCGGTTCCGGACGGCGTGATGGTCACGGTACCGAACAGCGCGCCGCGGCCGGGCTCGTGACCGGTCAGCAGCCAGGTCCCCTCCAGCCGCGGCGGCCGCTTGGTCGCGCGCCAGGCGGACCATTCCGCGGTCTGCAGTGGATACGCCGACGCGAGGTGTGCGATGGCCTTGTCCATCGGGTGCCGCGCGTCCGGTGGCTCACCGCGCGGACCCGGCTCCGTCGGCGGCGGCCCACCTCGGCGGAACGCCTGGAAATCGACCAGCGGGTAGAGCGCGCGGTGCGTGGCGAGCAGCAGCCCCCATTCCTCCCGCGTCCGGCGCTGCGTGATGACGCGACCCATGGAGTGACACACGACACACGCGTTCTCGGTGTCGTCGTCCGCGTAATCGTGATCGATCATGCGCCGCTCGACCTCGAAGCGGCCCGGCTTCAGCTCTTCCGGCGCGAGGCCGAGCTCGTTCGACAGGTACCGCACGATCGAACGCGCTTCGTCCGGCGTGAGCTCGACATCGTTCAAGGAGACCATTCGACGAACCGACGTCTGCCAGCCTTCTGGCGTCTTGCGCATGTACGAGATGCGGCCGAGCCGGCCCTTTTCATCGCGGGCATGGCAGCTCGAGCAGCGCGCGATGGTCGTCGCGTCGTCGATGGGGAAGCCGATTTGTGCGGTGTCCGGCGGGCTGCGTTGGGCCTGTGCGGCGAGAGGTTCACTGCCAAGGACGACGGGCACGATGGCCAGGCACGGCAACACGGCACGCAGCGCTCGGGTCATGGGCTCCTCGGGCCGGGGGCGGGGTCCGGCACAATCCTGCACGGCGTCAGGGGCTCGCGCCAGTCTGTCGGGAAAGGAAGCCATGCGCGAGTGCGAAGGCGAGGGCGGCCAGGAAGTCCGGCAGGGGCGCTTCCCTTGCACTCGCCGCGTACAGGCCCGGCACGTCGTCGCAGGCGTCAGCATGCCGGAGGATTCGCCGCAGGTCCACACCGCGCACGTGTGTGAGCGGTTCGGTCCACGCGTCGGTCGCGAGGTGGTCCACCGGCTCGATGCGATTGCCCACGACGGCCGGTCGACTGACCGTTTGCACCGTGGCGCCGACTTCGAGGGCGAGGCGCTCACTCCGCCGAATCCATTCGAAGGCCGCTCGGACCGCGGGCGTGTGCGGCATCTCCGCCCCGACGACTCGATCGTGGAAGGGAACCTGGCCGTGAAGCGGCCCCGCCGTCGCGGCCCGTCGTTCCCAGAACGGGTGGGGGTGTGCGCGCGCAGCCGTGGCGGCGAAGGACGCGGCGAGGCGCTCGTACGTGGTCGCCATCTCGCGCTCGCGCCGCTCGAACAGCTCGAGGGATGCGTCCTGCCTGCCATCGTCGGAAAGAACCGTGTTTAGCACGATCGCTGCCAGCCAGCCGGAGGCCAGCGCCTTCTTCACGCCGTACGAGGACAGGGGGTCGATGAAGCAGCCGGCATCACCGGCGAGCAGGGCGCCGGGCCAGGCGAAGCGGCGGGCGGAATACGTGGTGGCGGAGCACGCCCAGACTGGACCGACCGGATAGGCGCGCTCGAGGTGATGGCCGAGCTCACGGGTTCGCGCGAGCTGTGCCGCATACATCACGTCGAGTCCAGCCGACCGTGGCAGTGCCGAACGGTCGGGATCGACCATCGCCGTGACGCAACGGACTTCCGTCGTGACGGGGACCGACCACGCCCAGCCGTCCAGATAACTCTCCACGAGTGTGTGCGTGGCCAGCGCACGCGGCCAGCCGCCGTCCCGGCGCCACCGTCGAACGAGGGCCAGCGTGCGGCAGTTTCGGTCCGCCGAACGGACTTCACGCGCGAGCACACCGGCGCGGCCGGACGCGTCGATGAGCCAGTCGACCCGGGTTCGTTTGCCGGCGCCGTGGAGGACGGACCAGCCGCCCTCGTCCGCACGGTGCACGCCGTGCACGGGCTCGCGCAGGACGTGGACGCCGGACTGCTCGGCCGCGCGCAGCAGCTCACGCTCGAACCGCAGCGCATCGACCTGGAACCCGGTAGAGTCCGCGAACGACTCGATGCGGCCGGGCGCACCCGCCCACCAGACGGCATTGCCTCCGTTCGGCAGAAAGGACGCCGCCTCGATCGCGTCGAGCGCACCGGCCGCCGCGAGCAGCTTGCGCGCGCTCGGCGGGATCGACTCCACCAGCGAGCGTGTGGACCGGCGTGGCCGCGCAATGAGCGTGACCTCGTGTCCCCAACGCGCGAGGCACGATGCGGCCGCACTGCCGGCCGGACCGCCGCCGATGATCGCTGCGCGCGGGGCACGGGCAGGGGCATGGGCACGTTCACGGGTCACGGGTCACGGGCGCGAACCTCATCGCGCAGTGCCGGGTTGCGTCGCCGGCGGCCGCATGGCTTGATAGCGGTCGGCCTCGGCGTGGTCGCGCGTCGCGCGGTACAGTCGCACCAACTGCCCGAGCAAGTGGTCCCATTGTTGGGCTTCGGCCGTCTGAATCGGTTCATACGATGCGAACGCCTGCTTCAACCGTGTCTCGGCCTCTTCGTATCTGCCGAGATCGAGCAGACACTGCCCAGCCTTGCTGAGGACGTTGGCCGTCAGCGGATGGGCGTCGCCGAGCTTGACGTGGCGGATGGCGATGGC
>JBFJPA010000181.1:0-8477 GCA_041617355.1 Longimicrobiales bacterium | reverse complement strand
GGATCTCACGGCCGCCATGCGTGAAAAGCTGGCTCGAACCGCCGAGTCGATGGGTGTGTCGGTCGAAGTGCTCGCTGGCGATGCCGAGGCGATCCCGCTACCGGATTCCTGCGTCGACGTCGTCACGAGCAACGGCGTCATCAATCTCGTGCCGGACAAGGCCAAGGCCATGGCAGAGATCGGCCGCGTGCTGCGGCCCGGGGGCCGCGTGCAGATCGCCGACATCATCCTCGAAACGGAGCCGTCCGCCGCCTGCCGCAGCAAGCCGGAGCTCTGGGCCGAGTGCATTGTCGGGGCATCGAAGGTGGACGAATACATCGCACATCTCATCGCCGGTGGTGTAACCGACGTCGAGGTGCTTTCGCGACACGACTATTTCGCGAATAGCGAGAGCGAGGAGACGCGCAGCGTCGCGGCATCGTTCGGCGCGGCGGCCATCGTGTTGCGCGCGCGCAAGCCGACGGCATAGCCCATCGTCATCGGGGACCCCGGCAAGAACATGCCGGGGTCCCGATCGGGAGTCCGTGCGCCTGCTCTCGAGCGCGCCGGATCAGCGACGACCCCAGATCGGTGAATCGATCCGGGCCATCACCGTCGGCCGGCCGCTACATCACGCGCGGCCGGATCCGTATCCCCAGACCAATCGTGTACCGCGTCAAATCGCGCACTTCTTCGTCGAGCGGGATTCGGAACGTGAAATTCGGTTGCACGCGGCCGAGTCGGACGCCGGCGCCGAACGACGCCTGGTGCAGGGATGACTCACCAAAACTGAGATCGCGCTCGGTCGCGAGCATGCGGCCTGACAGGGCGCCGTTCAAATCGACGATGCCGACGGTCGCACTGCCGTGCAGTCCGTAGTTCAGCAGCAGCTCCCGGTCATGGTCGCCCTCGGAGGGAAACCAACCGGATGCCCCCAGCGTTGCCCAGGCCGCCTGACCCGGTCGATCCGCTAGCCTTACGGTAGTCCCGACATGCGCGGACAACAGGCTGGAGGCGAACGCCTCCATGCGATCCATGTCCGCCAACGCGTGGATCGCCGCCGCCGCATCGTCCTTGACGAAGGGGAAGCGAAGGCCCGCGTCGATCACCACCGGCGAGCGGCCGACGTCCAACGCCAGTCCGACGTACGGGTTGCCGACCGTCGCATTGGACGAACCAGCCCCGCCCCCCCGCTCCTGCAAGTGTGCGAACGGCAGGTCCGCAACGAAGGACACTCCTCCGCGGGTCGGAACACGCGCCGAAAGGACCGTCGCGGAGGACGCGAATGTGACGTCGGCCTCACGCCAGTCGGGCTTCAGTACCTCGACTGCGATGATCGTTCCCGGGCGCAGGACCGAGCGCTCGGTTTGTGCGGCCAACGAGGCCGGCATTGTCACCAGGCTCACGGCGACGACCAGGACATGGGGTAGGAATTGCGGCTTCATGATGGCCTCCTGTTCGGTGATCGGCTGACTGCGCCGGCCAAACTGGACGCCTCGCCTCAACTGCCTCTCGACTGCGTGTGGGCCGCCTCTCAACCCCCGAGCTGAGCCGTTTCTCGCGCGGCCTGCGCCTCATGAAAGTGACGGCGGAGAAACCCGCCACGGACCCGAACATTCCTCGCTCCACAAGGGTGGGACACAAATGGTGGTCATTACTGCGGATCAGCGCGACGTGATCGTGGAGGCGGTGCAGGCGATGTATACGGAAGTCGCGAGCCGGCCCGACCGCGGCTTCCACTTCCCGACGGGCCGACCAGCCTGTCTCGCCGTCGGTTATCCCGAGCAGGTGCTCGACCGGCTCCCGGCCGAGGCGGTCGAGTCGTTCGCCGGCGTGGGTTATCCGTTCGCGGCACACGTGATCCGCGAGGGCGACACGGTGCTCGACATCGGCTCCGGCTCCGGTACCGACATCCTGTTCGCGCAGCTGCTCGCCGGCCCGTCCGGTCGCGCCATCGGCCTCGATCTCACAGAGGCGATGCGTGACAAGTTGGCGCGCACCGCCGAGTCGATGGGTGTGACCGTCGAAGTGCTCGCCGGCGATGCCGAGTCGATCCCGCTGCCGGATGCCTCCGTCGACGTCGTCACGAGCAACGGCGTCATCAACCTCGTGCCGGACAAAGCGAAGGCGATGGCGGAGATCGGCCGTGTGCTCCGGCCCGGCGGCCGAGTCCAGATCGCCGACATCATCCTCGAGACGGAGCCGTCCGCAGCCTGCCGAAGCAAGCCTGAGCTCTGGGCGGAGTGTATTGTCGGCGCATCGAAGGTGGACGAATACATCGCGCACCTCATTGCCGGCGGCGTCACCGAAGTCGAGGTGCTCTCGCGACACGACTACTTCGCGAACAGCGCGAGCGAGGAGACGCGCAATGTCGCGGCATCGTTCGGCGCGGCCGCCGTCGTTCTGCGCGGGCGCAAGCCGGCGGCGTAGCCCATCGTGATGCGGGACTCCGGCATGTCATGCCGGAGTCCCGCTCGAGTTGCCGGGGCGGGCAGCTCGCTGCCGATGCTTTCGACGACTCAGCTGTTGGGCCAGTCGTCCCAGATGCTGCAGTGCCCCCCGTTGTCCGTGCCCGCCAGCACCTGCTGTACGCCCGTGTATCCGGCATTCATGACGGCGCGCGGCGCGAAGTGGAACATGCCGTTGCTGTCGGTGCGGAATAACTTGCCGAAGTGGGCCTGGCTCAGGCCGTGGCCGGCCTCGTGCAGCGCGATGCTCTCCACGTCCACGCCGGTATTGACCTGCCACAGGAACCGGTCGTTGTAGTAAATCTCGCGGAAGGCTACGTCGATGAGTCCGTTGTTGTCGATATCGGACGGACCGACGCCGGAGATGATGAATATGGCCGTGAAGGTGGCGGCGATCACGTTGTTCGGCAGCCTGCCTGCCGGCAGCCAGCCTGCGTGGTGGATGTCCGCGAAGATCCCGAACGAGCCGCCGAGGCCCGGACCGAAGAAGTTGATCCTTTCGAGGACGCCGACATCGACCGCGACGTCCGCACGCCGCGAGAGTGGAATGTGCGAGCACTGTACGTTCTCCCACGTGTCCATCGCACGAACGATCGCCGCCGTCGTCTGAGCCGCAGTCAGCGCGTCCGCCGCGGCATCCACCTGATCGATGATGTAGTTGATCCCGGGAGGCGGGCTCCGCCCAGCCCGTCGCGGATCGTTCGGCACGAAGTCGGCGCCGAGCACCTTGTTCCCGACGTCCTTGAAGAACACGGTCTGGCCCATCAGATCCGCACCGATCCATTCGACCATGCCCACCTGAAACTCTTCGCCCATCGCCGCGAGCTCGGCGTTGGCGGCCGACATCATGTCCTGCAACGACGCATTGACCTCGTCCACCTGGGTCTGGCTGAACTGCGGCATGAGGTCGGATGGCGGTCCGCTCGGCAGCTCCTGGCAGGCTGCCGCGAAGACCAGGCCGGTGAGGGCTGCGATCGAGATCTGGCCTCGTCTCCTACACATACGTTCCTCCCTTGGCTGATCATGATGGCCGCGCCAGCTCCGGTCGGGGCGCGGCCCGGGCGTCTGCCGAACATTCTGCGCTCGTGGTCTGCCCGGAGTCTGCCCTGGCTGTGACTTGGGCGTGCCACGACCTGGTCGGAGCCCCCGTATGGGGCGAGCGGCACCCGGCGCTAGCGTCGTATCGGTATGGCAGTCATTTTCGGCGGGGGTTCAACAGGCGGGCTCTCGTACTTCAGTTCAGCGCGGAAACGCACGGCACGGCACGATGACACGGCTCAAACTGATCGTCACACTTCTTCTCGCGGTTGTGGTTCTGGTGTTTGCGCTCCAGAACACCAATCCCGTCGACGCCACGTTCCTCGTCGCTCGGGTGTCCACGCCCCTGACGCTCATCGTGCTGGTCTCGCTGATCACCGGGTTCGTGCTCGGTGTGCTCGTCTCGATTCGCGCGTCCGGCCGAAAGAAACCGTAGCTGCACGGAGCCGTCTGGCGGGCTTTCAAGAGAGCGGCAGCTCGAGCGCCACCGCTCGATTGGACCGTGTCGGTGTCGGCGGTGGCCACCAGCCTCCGTCCGCCGGCCGCAGATCCACGTTCATGGTCGGTGGCGCCAAGGCCCTGACACGCCGCGCAGTCAGGACCTGGCGAACCTCGCCGGTCAGCGTACCCTGCAGACGGACCCGCAAGACGGCGTCCGCCGGAACACTCGCGAACAACGCACGCAGCGAACGCTCCAGGCTCGCAGCGCCCACGCCGGCCGCCCGCAGCTCCCGCACCACCATCGGCCGGGCCGGCAACTCATGGAACGCCCACCGGGCTTCGCCGTCGCCTGAGAGATCCACCGTCATATAGCCCTTCCGCTCCCCCATCTCCGCGAAGGCCGTGCGCTCGATCGAACCCGGGTAGAGGACCGGAACCGCGTTCGGGCGCTGCCGGAGATCGTGCGTGAGCACCTGGTGACGGTGGATGTGCCCCGACAGCACCGCCGCGAACCCTGACGGCAGGTCGCGACCCCGGATCACATCACGCGCCGTCGAAAACGTGAAGTCCGACGGGCCCACCGTCGCTCCCTCCACACACTGGTGCACGACCAGCAGACGGACCTCCGCAGCCACGTCTCGCCAGCCCGTCCGCCCCAGAACCTCACCGAATCGGCTCCGGATGTCCCGCCGCTCGAACGGAAACCCCGCCAGCGCGACGCGGACACCCCGCACCGCGTGGACGAACGTGCGGGCCCGATCGAATACGTAGATGCGCGCGTGCCGAGCCAGCCGGGCATGCGGCAGTCGAGATCGCTCGTGGTTGCCCGGCACGACGAAGACGGGGATGCCCCGGTCCGCGATCCGTCGGAGTGGCTCGTACGCAGCGTGCGCCACGCTGACCGGCACCTTCGAGCGATGGAACACGTCGCCCCCGTGCACGACGAGATCGACCCGTCCGTCCAGCGCCGGCGCCAGGGCCTTCCCGTAGTTCGCAAGGAAATCGTGACCCCGTCGGCGCCTCCGTACGCGTGGACTGGCCGGCAGATCGAAGCCGAGGTGCGAATCGGCCACGAACAGGATGCGAATCGGATCGTCCATTTGGTCAGGATACGTGATTCGGCTTTTCTTCGGTAGCCCCGGACGGGAGGCTTTCCTCGCCTTTGGCCTGAGCCCGGACGCGGCGGGCCTGCGCCTAAGAAAGCGAAGGGGGACGCGAGGAGCCCTCGAGGACGCGAACGAGACGAAGGAGACGACCATGTCGCAGGCCACGGCCACACGGGGACCGTTGAACGGCGTGGACACGCCGACGCTGTTTGCCACGATCGATGCGGTGAGGGGACAGCGAGAGCTGGCGAAGTTCCGGTTCCGCGCGACGAACCGCTGGCAGACGGGAACACACAGCAAGAGCTCGGTCACGTCGTTCTACGGCGCGGGCGGAGATCACGAGCACGCGCGGGAGTTCACGATCGATGCCGACCATCCGGCGGTGCTGGTCGGTGCGGACAACGGGCCGCTGCCGGTGGAGCTGGTGCTGGTGGGCCTGGCGTCGTGTCTGACGGGCGGCATCGGTAACATCGCGGCGGCGCGCGGCGTGAAGCTGGAGTCTGTCGAGTCGGTGATCGAAGGCGAGATGGACCTGCAGGGGATTCTCGGTCTCTCCGACGAAGTGCGGAACGGTTACGAGAAGATCCGTATCGATTTTACGGTGAAGGGAGATGCGCCGGAATCGAAGCTGCGCGAGATCGTCATGCAGTCGCGGGCGCGGTCGGCGGTGTTCGACATCATCACGAATCAGGTCCCCGTCGACATCACGGTGAACGGAACGTAGCGCGAGGGCCATTCGTGCGCCGGTCCGGGCGGCGGGGGTCCGCCGGGCCGGCCGCGCGTGCCGCGAGGAAGGGTCAGACGATGCCGCACATCGAGACCGTCATCATTGGCGGCGGTCAGGCCGGACTTGCAATGAGTCGAAGCCTGGCGGAGCACGGAATCGAGCACATCATCCTGGAGCGCGGGCAGGTGGGAGAGCGCTGGCGGAGCGAGCGCTGGGATTCGCTCCGGCTGCTCACGCCGCGCTGGCTTTCGAGGCTTTCCGGCTGGGAAGACGATGCGTCGGATCCGGATGGCTTCATGGATCGTCACGAGGTCATTGAATACCTCGAGCGATTCGCGGAATCCTGTCGCGCGCCGGTGCACGCGGGCGTGACCGTGAACTCGGTTCGAGAGCATGACGTTGGATACTGTGTTCGTACCAACCGCGGCACGTGGACGGCGCGCAACGTCGTGATCGCGACGGGGGAGAGCCAGTTACCGCTGGTGCCCGCGTTCTCTCGAGATCTGTCGACTTCGGTACACCAGGTCGTGCCGACCGAGTACCGGAATCCGGAAGAGCTTCCGGATGGTGGCGTGCTCGTCGTTGGCGCCTCCGCGACGGGAATTCAGCTCGCGGACGAGATCCACGCGTCCGGACGCGACGTCACATTGGCCGTCGGCCGGCATACCCGCCTGCCGCGTTCGTACCGTGGCCGCGATACGCTCGCGTGGTTTCATACGATGGGTGTGCTGGACGAACGCGCGCGGGCTGTGCGCAACCTCGAAGCCTCGCGGAACCAGCCATCCATGCAGCTGACCGGCAGTTCCGACCGGCGCACGCTCGATCTGCATGTCTTGCAGGAGTCCGGCGTCCGGCTCGTGGGACGGCTTCGCGGCGCGCAGGACACGTGCGCGTGGTTCGAAGACGATCTCGTCGAAACGATCGCCGCCGCCGAGTTCAAGCTGGCACGGCTTCGCATGCGCATCGATCGCTACATTCGCGATCGCGGCCTCACATCGCAGGTCGGCGCGAGCCAGCCCTTCGAACCCGTGCCACTGCCAGCCTCGCCGACCACGCTGGACCTGCGACGGAGTGGCATCCGGACCGTGTTCTGGGCGACGGGCTTCCGCCGGAGCTACCCGTGGCTGCACGTTCCGGTACTCGACGGCCGAGGCGAAGTCGTGCACACGGAAGGCATCACGCCGGCACCGGGTCTGTACGTTCTCGGCCTGAACTTCCTTCGCAGGCGCTCCTCGAGCTTCCTGGTGGGCGTGGGCAGCGATGCGGCTGAGCTGGCACTTCACATGAAGGCGATACGACACCGGCGCCGCGCGACGGCCCGCCCGGCCGTCGCCTGAGGTCGACATGGAACCGCATGCCATGGCAGACCATTACGACGTCGTCATCGCCGGCGCCCGCTGTTCTGGCGCGTCCACGGCGATGCTGCTGGCGCGATCCGGCCTGCGCGTGCTCGTCGTCGATCCGCTGCCGCGCGGCCGTGACACGCTGTCCACGCACGCACTCATGCGGGGCGGCGTCCTGCAGCTGCACCGCTGGGGCTTGCTGGACGCGATCCGCTCAGCCGGCACGCCGCCCGTTTCGATGACGACGTTCGATTACGGCGGCGAGACACTCAGCATCGCGATCGAGCCGCGCGACGGCGTGGACGCGCTCTACGCACCTCGCCGCACGGTGCTCGACCCCGTTCTCGCGAACGCGGCGGAGGCCGCCGGCGCCGATGTCGTGCACGGCCTCGCCGTCGTCGACCTGCTCCGGGACCGCACGGGCCGCGTGCGGGGCGCTTGGGTCGCCGACTCCGCTCAGGACCGGCGGGAGGTGCGGGCCGATCTCGTCATTGGCGCCGACGGCGTGCGCTCGCGCGTGGCCCGCCTGGTCGGCGCCTCGACGGAGCACGAAGCGAAACACACCGCGGCGTGCGTCTACGGCTATTTTACCGGGCTCGAGGATCGGACCTTCCTGTGGGCGTATCGGCCGGGCGTCAGCATCGGATTGATCCCGACGAACGATGCCCGAACGTGCGTCTTCGCCTGCGTGCCCGGGCATCGATTCGGGTCGGGCCGGGACGGCATCGAGGCGCTGTTCCGGCAGGCCGTCGCCGCAGTGGATGCGGAGCTGGCCGCGAAGCTCGCTTTGCAGGAACCGGCCGGCGGGCTACGTGCGTTCGCGGGGATCCCGGGCTTCCTGCGGCGCAGCGCGGGACCCGGCTGGGCGCTGGTCGGCGATGCCGGCTACTTCCGGGACCCGATCACGGCGCACGGCATCACGGACGCGCTGCGCGATGCCGAACTGCTGGCCCGGGCCGTGATTCGGGGCGAGGACCGGGCGCTCTCGAGCTACCAGACCGAACGCGACGAGCTCGCCCGGACCCTGCTCGACGTGACGGATCGCATCGCCTCGTTCGATTGGTCCATGGACGAGATCCAGTCGCTGCATCGGTCCCTGAGCAGAGCCATGAAGGCCGGCGTCGACCGCGTCCGGGCCTTTGACCCCGACGCCCGCGACGCCGACCCCCGGTTCTTTTTTCGAGCCGCGGGGTAAACCGACCTTCGCCGTTAGCGGCGGACTTTTTGCCGGCCGTCACATTTGGCCGCCGTCCGCCGTTGTTCTCGGATCGGCGCTCTTTTCCCGTAGAACCACAAGCAGGAGTCGGACCCATGGTAGGGCGTCACGCTTTGATCGGATGTGCGGTCCTGGCGGCAGGCCTCGCCGCGCCCGCGG
>JBFJPA010000180.1:0-8485 GCA_041617355.1 Longimicrobiales bacterium | reverse complement strand
TGCACAGCGAGACGCACTCGTTGCAGATGTAAACCGAGGGCCCGGAAATGAACTTCTTTACCGAGTCCTTGGATTTACCACAGAACGAGCAGCGTAGGTGCTTTTCACTGGGCATGTCGAACTTCGCTCGTGCAGGCGAGAACAGGTTCCCCGGAACACCGGCGTCCCAGGGCCACTGATGCTACTTCTCGCTCGTTAGGCCCTTCCCGTTGCCGGTGACCACTTCGCCGCGGTGTGTGACGATGTGGTCGATGATACCGTACTCCTTGGCCTCGTCGGGGCTCATGAACCGATCGCGGTCCACGTCCTCGGCGATCTTCTCGATGTCCTGACCCGTGTGCTTCGCGAAAATCTCGTTGAGGCGCTCGCGGGCGTAGAGAATCTCACGCGCCTGAATCTCTATGTCGGCGGCGGTGCCCTGGCTGCCGCCCGATGGCTGGTGGATCATGATGCGCGAGTTGGGAAGTGCGCTTCGCTTGCCGCCCGTGCCCGTCGCAAGGAGCAGTGCGCCCATCGATGCCGCCATTCCCATGCACATCGTGTTTACGGGACTCTGCAGGTACTGAATCGTGTCGTAAATGGCCAGCCCCGAATAGACGCCGCCGCCCGGCGAATTGATGTAGAGGAAGATGTCCTTGCCCGGGTCGTCCGATTCGAGGAAGAGCAGCTGGGCAATCACGATGTTGGCGACGTTGTCGTCGATCGGACTGCCCAGGAAGATGATGCGATCCATGAGCAGCCGGCTGAAGATGTCGTAGCTGCGCTCACCGCGGCTGCTGCGTTCGATCACGTACGGAGGAAAGATCGGCATTCCGTTCACTCGATGGTGGAGAGCGACTTCAAGTAGGCGAAGACCTTGTCTTCCGTCAGCTCTTGCGCGAGATCGGCGAGACGGCCGTTCTTGCGGAGCTGTGCCTTGACGTCCTGCGTCGACCGATTGAGACGGCCGGCGATCTCGCCGACCTTTTCGTCCAGCTCGGCCTCGACGGCGCGCAGCGACTCCATGTCAGCGACACGGTCGATGACGAGCATGCGGCGGATGGCGAACTCGGCCCCTTGTCGAACGGACTCGCGGGCCTCCGCGAGGCGCTGTTCGTCGGCGCCCTCCCGATCCGGTACGATCTGGCGAAGGTATCCATCGACCATCGACGTCGGCACTTCGAACGGGTTCGCTTCCAGGATGCTCGCGACCAGCTGGTGCCGCACGGCGCGTTCGGCTTCGCGCTCGGCCTCCTTGCCGAGGTCCTCTCGAATCCGCTCCTGCAACGTGCCGAGGTCGGCGAAGTCGCCGACCGACGCCGCGAAGGCATCGTCGAGAGGCGGCTTGTCCGGCCGCTTCACCTCGAGCAGCCGAACGTGGATCGGATGCGGCTCGAGGGGACTGTTCGGGTCGTCCGAGTTTTCCGGGAGGTCGACGGTGAAGTCGTTCTCCTGTCCGGGCCGCAGCGTGCGAATCACATCTTCGATGGCGGGCAGTGCCTGGCCTTCGCCGAGCACCAGCTCGTAACGGCGAGGCTCGCGCGTTCCGATCGAATCGTCGAGTGGCGTGATCTCGACCGCGGCGCGGTCACCGGTCATGGGCACCTCGTCTTCGACCGGTTGCCAGACCGCATGTTCATCGCGCAGCCGCTCGAGCACCTGGTCGATCTGGCCCTCCTGAATCGTGACGGGCGGGCGGCGCACCGTGAACCCGCCGAGCCGATTCAGCTCGATGGCGGGGCGGACCTCGAACCCGACGTCGAAAGTGAGGTCGGCCCCGGACTCGTATTGGACATTGCCGATCGAGCCATCCGTGATCGGCTCGAAGCCTTCCTTGCGCAGGATCTCGCGGTACGCCTCACCCATGACCCGTTCGAGCGTCTCCTGCTCGACGGCCGCGCCGAACCGCTTCTCGACGACGTGCGCGGGGATTTTCCCTTTGCGGAAGCCGGGCAGCCGGACTTTCTGGGCGAGTCGCGCGACGGCTTGCTTACGCTCGCGGGCCACCTGTTCAGCGGGCACGGTGATGCGCAGGCGGCGTCCCCATGCCGTAGGTGACTCGACGGTGACTTTCAGTTCTTCGATCTCGAGGGCCATGCCGTGTGCCGATGGTCGTGGATCTGGATGCGAAAGGGGGGACTCGAACCCCCACGGGCAAGCCCACGAGATCCTAAGTCTCGCGCGTCTACCAGTTCCGCCACTTTCGCTCGTGCCGGACCAGCGAATCTAACAGAGACGCGCGGCATGGATCAACCGGAACGGCGCGCTCGAATGGCCCGGGCCGTGGCGCCGAGGGGCCAGTGCAAGCCGGTTCCGATCAAGAGCTTGCAGGACCCCGGGTCGACCTTCACTCGACGCGGATGTTCGCGATGTAGGTTCGGCCCTCCGGCGTCTGCAGGAGGAGCGTGACGACCTGGCCGCGTGAAACGGACCGGATCAGCGTACGGGCTTCGCGGGCCGATCGGACCGCGGTCTTGCCGACGGCCACGAGTCGGTCCCCGCTCGCGATGCCCTTCCGGTCGGCGGCGCCGAAGGGGACGACGTCAGCCACGACGGCCCCTCCCGCGCGGTCGTACCCGAGCTCGCGCGCCGTGGCGGCATCGAGCTCGGCCACCTCGAAGCCGAGGCCCGGTGGCGCGTCCGGTCGCGGGGGCGGCGGTTCGTCGCGGCTCTGTTCGAGCGGGACCTCGCCGAGCACGACGGGCAGCTCGAGCCGGCGTCCCCAGCGCACGAGGCGGACGGAAACGGTATCGCCCGGGGCGTTCAGGGCGACCAGTCGCTGCAGCTGGCCGACGCGTTCGACGGGCGCGTCGTTCAGGCCGATGATCACGTCGTGCCGCTCGAGGCCTGCGGCCCGGGCCGGCGAGTCCTCGCCGAAGTCGTCCACACGCACGCCCGCGATCTGTTCCAGACCGTACGCTTCGGCGTCCTCGGGCGTGACGTCGGCGATCTGGACGCCCAGCAGCGGGCGGCGGACCCGGCCATACGCGATCAGATCGCGCACGACGCGCGCGGCCAGGTTGGAGGGGATGGCGAACGCGTACCCCTGATTGAATCCCGTTGAGCTGGCGATGGCCGTGTTCACGCCGATGACCTCGCCCTTCAGGTTGAGCAGCGGTCCCCCCGAGTTGCCCGGGTTGATCACGGCGTCCGTCTGGAGGAAGTCCTCGATCGCATAGGCGCCGGCGGCCGGGTCGGCGAGGGCGAGTCCGTTCGGGATCAGGTTGAGCGGACGGCCCTTGGCGCTGATGATGCCGCCCGTCACGGTGAAGTCGAGCGTGCTGCCTTCGTCGAAGCCGGGGTTGCCGACCGCGATGACCCACTCGCCGACGCGCGCCGCGTCCGAATCACCGAGGGGCAGCGCCGGGACGTTCCGCGCATCGATGCGGACGAGCGCGACGTCGGTCGTCGGGTCCCGGCCGACGACGCGGGCCTCGAACACCCGCTTGTCGGACAGGCTGACGGTGATGCGCGAGGCGCCGGCGATCACGTGGTCATTGGTCAGGACGAGGCCGTCCGTCGAGATCAGGAAGCCCGTCCCGCCCGAGACCGCGGGCGGCACTGGCTCGGGCGGTCCGCCCGAATCGCGTGGCGGGCCGAACAGGTCCTGCAGCCGCCGGGACAGCCACTCCGGCGCGTCCCTTCCGCCGCTCTGCTCGGCCGTGATCCGCACGACCGCAGGGGTCACGGCTTCGGCGATCGAGACAAAGACGTCCGACAGGTTGGCGGCCTGACGCACGGCGTCCCGGTTGGCGACCGGGAGCGGTCGCACGGGAGGGGCAACCAGGACCGGGGCGGGCTCGACCGTGTCACGTGCGGCACGGCCCAGCCCCGCGGCAGCGGCCGCGATGCCGAGCATCAGCAGCCCAAGCCCGAGCAGCGTCGCGCTCCGGCTCGACATAGGGTCCGTCGAACTCCGCTTGTAAGGGGACGAAAGACGTTGTCAAGAATGACGTTAACGGAAAATCGGGGGCGACGCTAGGGCGTCCGTGCGCAGGGCGTGGCGGCGCTCCCCGTCCGCGATTCGACCGAACCCATCGCCGCTCGTCGGCCTCTCGATGGGCGTACGGACCCCGTCGCCCCGACATTGGAGGCCTCATGTCGTCCCCAGGCGCAGAATCGGCCCGCCGCACCCGGCCGGCCGGCACGAAAACGGAAACGGATCGCACGCTGATCTGGGTGTTCGCGATCGCCGCGGTCGTCGAAGCCTCGCTCGTCATCGCCGCGTTCCTGCTGCGAGGTTGAGTTGTCGGTGCGTGAACGAAACCGAACGTCGGAAAGGGAGGTTGCCCATGTCGTCGCGTGACGTGGATGCGATTCGCGAGAGCGTGCTCGACTCCATGGAACGGCAACAACGGGCCGTCAAGCTGGCCATCGCCGCTGCCGCCCTGTTCGAGGCGCTGCTGCTGGTTTCGGCGTTTCTGATCATGGACTGGAACGACACGACGCACCGACTCATCGTCGTCTTGTCCGTGCTGAGCTACATGATTCTGGCGATCGGCCTGATCGCGCTGGGCGCGCACGTGTCGAGCTCGGTCAGCCGCATCGTTGCGGTCCTGGAAGCCGACCGCCGCTGACCCGCGCGACACCGGCGATGGCTGAGTCGACGCCACTGGATCTCGGCACCGGACCGGCGGCATGGGTCGTGATCCGTGCCCAGGCCGGCGACCGCTCCGCCCTCGACCAGTTGCTGCGCGCCATTCAGACGCCGCTGCTGACACACCTGTCGATCCTGCTGCACGACGACGACGACGCGCTCGACGTGTTGCAGGACTCGCTGCTGATCATCGCGCGAAAGCTGCGCTGGCTGCGCGACCCGCGCTGGTTCCGCGCGTGGGCCTACCGCATCGCGACGCGCGAGGCGGTGCGGCAGGCGAGGAAGTCGAGACGCCGCATCGACATCCTGCCGGCCGAGCTCGAGCAGATTCCTTCGGTCGAGCCGGACGATGATCGCGCGTTCGATGCCGACCTCGTGGCCCGTGTGCCCGATCTGATAGCCGGGTTACCGCCCATGGGACAGATCGTGATTCGAATGCACTATCTCGAAGGCATGACGCTGCCCGAAATCGCGGAAGCTTTGAGCGCGCCGATGGGCACGATCAAGTCCCGCCTCGCCTACGGCCTGGCGTCGCTGCGGCGCGCGCTCGCCGAGAAGCAGGACTGACGCTCGGTCGCGTGCTCTACAACGCGTAGGCGACGATCGGTGGGTAGACGGTGACCGTGCCGGTCCCGAGCGCCGCGATTCGGAGGGGCACCGCGAGGAGCGGCGGCGAAGCAGGCTGTGCCGCGAGCCACGCATTCAATGCGGCCGTGAGGTCGATCGTGTGAACGCGGCCCGCGCCGTCCGTGGTCGGCGCGAGATTCGTCGCACCCAGGGTGACCCGGAGCCGTGCGCCGGTCTCGGGCACGGTTCCGGGAGCGGTCGTCCGTGCGGACCAGATCTGGTGCATGGGCGCGAGGTCGTCAAAGCTGGCGCGGTCTGTCCAAGAGCCGGCCTCGGCCGTGCCGACGCGGGTGCTCAGCGCGCCGTTCTCGGCGAACCAGACGGCGGTACCCTTGCCGGCGCGGAGCACGATCCAGTGCGGCAGGCTGGCCAACACGACCGGCTTCGCGAATGCGAAGTGCACCCAGCGCGGTCGATCGAGGCGCCTGATGTTGGCCGAGCCCGAAGCGGTGACCCGGCCAGCAGGCGATCCGCCGCGGTCTTCGCGAATCTCCGCCGTCAGCTGGGCGTCGCGGGCCAGAGCGCCGAGCGCCAACGCGAGACCGGACGCCTCCATGGCATTCGACGGCGTGAAGCCGAGGGCTGCCGACAGGCCGGCGTCCACCGTGATGCCGCGCGCACCCGCGACGGGCGCATCCCAATCACTCACGGCCGAGTCGGCCGCAGCGGAGCTGGGTGCATCGCCACGCAGGTCGGCCTCCAGTCGCAACGTCGCGGAGAGCACATTCGCGGCGCGCGGGAAATCGAAGGCGACGTCGAGCGTGCCGGTCGCCCCCCGCGCGCGGAGTACCTCCTTTTCGTCGGCCCCTGCATCCGGGATCGCCGCGATGGCGTCGGGCAGCGCGAGCTCGAGCAAGTTGCGATTGATCCGGGTGCGCGCGGTGCCCGCCGTTGTCGTCGCCGTTGCGGCCGCGACCAAGGCGGGCGGCAGTGACACGTCCGAAAAACGCGCCGCCGTATAAAACGCCTCGGCTTGCAACGTGTGGTTCACGTCGCGCACGATGCTGGCAGGCACGCTGTCCGGAATGCCGGCACGCCGGTTCGGGCGGTCGACGCCATTCAGCGTGGCCGCCGTCAGCCGTCCGCGCAGATACGCCGGGAACGGCGCCGACGCATCACGCAACCGGATCGTCAGCGCCCGCACATCCACGATGTCCGACGCACGCAGCAGGACCGCGCGGAACGACGAACGCGTCAGCTCGACCGGCACGTGGAACGACTGAACGCGCAGCTGGCAGGGCGCGTCGGATTCCGCGACGAGCAAGAGGTCGACCGTTTCCGGCAGCGGACGGGGCAGGGAGTCGATGTGACGAGTGAGTGCCTCGGCCAGCGGAGGCCCGGCCTGAACGTTGCCCGCCGGGCCGCCCTCGCGCCCGACTTCGCCCGGCGCCGTCCAGAAGAACACGGTGTCTTCGGGCGCACCGGGCTCGGCCAGCCCGAGCCGTGCCCCGGTCGGAAACCCGCGCACGGAAACATCGCGCAACGCGGACTGCAGCGAGGCCGCGCTGACGCCGGCGACACGCAATCCGAAGCGTCGATCCGTGAAGTCTCCCGGAACGTTCGCGTTGTTGCCGGGCGATTTCGTCGGCTCTTCCGCACGCTCGTCGCCGTCCATGCGAAAGATCTCGACCGTCGTGCCAGTCGGCACGGTCGTCGATGCGAAGCGAATGCGCTGAAGCTGGAGTGGTACGGGCAGCGACACTATGAGCACGCCGCCACCTGTCGTCGTGCTGACATCACCGGCATCGCGCGCATCGAAGACGGTCGGCTCGAACTCGATCGCGACGTTGGCCTGCGTCCCATCGATCCGGACCGCATCGGCGATGCCGCCCGTCCGCAGGCGCAAGCCAAAGATCCGACGAAAGGTCGTCCGGCCGTTCGCCGTGGCGGCGGTCCGCACGCTGACCGCCGATCCCGAGGGGACGAGCGCGGCCGCGCCCGACAGCGTGTGTGTCTCGAGGTTCATCGCGCGCCGATCAGCCCGTGGGCGGCCTGCGGATCCGCAGGTCATTGATGTTCGTGTCGACCGTCCGGAACCGCGTGTCCACCGTGGACCGGAATCCGTCGAATGCGACGGCATCGACCTTGCGGGACAGGGCCGCGTCGAGCTGGCCCTGCGTCACGCGCGATTCGAGCTGACGGTCCAACGAGGCCTGCGTGACCGATTGGCTGAGACGGGGCTGCATCTGATCGACGTCCGTGCGGAGTCGTGCGATACGCGTATCCAACTCGCTCGTGCGTTGATCAATGCGCAAGGTGAGATCGGATCGCGTGTCATCGATCGCGCCGAGCATCTCAGTGCGCAGCGCATCGAGTGCATCCGTGCGGGGCAGGTCGTCGACCGATGTTTCCAGGCTGGCTACGCGACCGTCGAGCGCGCTGATGCCAGCGGTCTGTGTGCTCACTTTGACGTTGACGTCGCGCTGGATGTCCTTGCGCGTGTTGATCAGGCCGCGAATCACGGTTGCGTCGAGCGCGGCCATGGTTTTCGATGCGCCGTCCAGCGCGGCGAACGCGCCGACCCGTGTATCGAGCGGGAGCTGGCCGAACTCGCCGTCGACAAAGGAGCGGATCGAGGTTTCGGCGACCTTGCGCCCGACCCACGCACCAACGCGACCGTACCGCGACGCGACATAGGATCCGGCCTCGTCGTAGATGGCGCTGATCAGCCGGTCCGCGTCGGACTCGCCGGCGGCGACGGCGCGGATCCGGTCGCCAAGGTCGGTATCGCGACGCGAGCGCAGCACGAACGCTTCCAGGAACGGCGGGATCCAGTCCATGTAGCGCAGCCGCAGCGTCGCCGTCGCCGCCACCGAGGAACCGTCTTCGCCATTGCCTTCCGCCGGGCCGAACGCCATTAGCGCGGTGTCGAAAAAGGTCCAGGCACGCAGGTTCTCGCGCAGGTTGACGGTATCGAGCAGCATCGGCCGGAAATCGCGCACACAGATGTCCACGGCCTGGCGGAACGGCAGGTTGACCTCCCACGCGTACTGATCGGCCATCGTGGTCAGGCCTTCCAGCGTATCCGCCGGCGTCGCTGCAGAAGGGTCGAGCAACGCGAGCATCGACGTGAGCGCAGCCTGCTGGACGGGCGTGAGCTCTTCCGCGGTGGCGGGCAGCGCCGTGAGTCGGACGATGCCTTCGACGTCGCTGCGCGCCGTGACGAGGTGGCCATCGTGTGTGGCGTACCCGTCGCTGGCGCGCAAACGGCCGCGCGTCACGACGAACGTAATCGGCACGTCGACGGCGGGCCGCCCGTCGTCCTCGATGGTCGCGACGACG
>JBFJPA010000179.1:0-8489 GCA_041617355.1 Longimicrobiales bacterium | reverse complement strand
GCGGCGTCTGGATTCGGACGACGGGCGTGGCGGCGGCCGCTCCGCGCTGAGGCGCACACAAACGACCGGGCGGCGAGTTTCTTCGCCGCCCGGTCGTTTCGTCAGCACGCCCGCAGCTAGAAGTGGTAGCGCAGCCCGATCTGCACCTGGAACTGCAGCAGCAGGTTCGCGCCCAGCAGGTCCTCCGTCCCGAACGACTCGTTCACATCGTAGAGGATCTGTCGGGTGTTGCGGTCGAACCCGACGGGCAGCAGCAGGTCGGTATCCGAGCCGAACACGCCCGTCCACCGGCCCCAGCCGCACACGCCCGACGTGAAGTCGACGTCCTCCGCGTTTTCGTCGCAGAACAGCCGGCCGAGCCCGTTCAACACGTTGAACGCGTCGATCTGCAGCTCGAAGCGCTGGTTATTGACCGTGTTGAACGACTTCGACACGCGCATGTCGAGGCTGTGCGTCCACGGGAAGCGGCAGGTGTTCCGGTCGATGATCCGGCCGACGTAGTCGCCGATGCACGAGTACCGCTCGAGCAGGTCCGCATAGACCTGGCGGTCCGCCTCGTTCGCGACGGGCAGGTTGCCGGGCGCGAAGATGAACGGCCGGTCGTTGAAGCGAATGCCATCGCCGTTCAAGTCCTCATCTCCGACGACGGACCAGGGCCGGCCGCTCTGGCTGCGCCAGATCGCGCTCGCCTCGAGGCCGAACGGCAGCTCCGCGAAGCCGGAAACGACGAAGGTGTGCTCGCGCGAGAAGTCGCTCACGCCCCAGCCCTTGTCGAAGTCGCCGATGCCGCCGACATCGTTCGGGCCGTGGATGCCGATGCTCGTGTCTGTGTAGCCGCCGTTCGCCGTACAGCACGAATACGGTGAGTTGTCCCACGCCTTCGTCCAGGTGTACGAGCCGCGCAGCTGGACGCCTTCATTCAGCCGGTGCTGCCCGCTCAGCGAAAGGTTGAAGGAACGGGCGCGGCCGTCGTTGTAATTCACGAGGACGTTGCCGAACTCGAGATTGCGCCGTGCGCCGTCGGAGTTTGCGCCGGTCGGATCGAACTGTGCGATCGGCGTGAAGACCTGGCGGCCGCCTTCGCCGTCCAGCGTGAAGCGTGGCTCGCGCAGGTTCAGGTTGCGAACCGTGTACATGCTGTTGCTCTGGCTGAACAGGAAGTCGAGGGCGACCTGCGTGCGGGAGCCGAGCAGGGTCTCGTAGCCGAGGTTCGCCTTGAAGTGCTCCGGCAGCTCGAAGTCGGGGCCCCACAGCGTGTGCACGGGTACGCCCGACGCGCCCGCATCGGCGCACGTGATCGGGTTGCCGAACCCGTCGATCGGCCAGTTGCGGAAGTCGCGCGGCGAGGGCGGCGCGTCGCGGTCGCCTTCGAGGATCGAGCCCGTGCAGTTGACTTCCAGGATCGGGCGTTCGGTCTGCAGCACGTTGCCGCCGACGACGCCCGGCACGATGCCGTAGAAGAGGCCGGCGCCGGCGCGCAGCACCTTGCGGCCGTCGCCGTCGATGTCCAGGGCGAGCGACAGACGTGGCGAGACGTTGTTGCCGTCCGTGGGCGCGAAGCCGGTGCGGAAGCCGAACGCCCGCTCGACGTCAACGATGGGTGTCGGGCTGTTGCGGAACGACTGCTGGTCGTAGCGCAGGCCGAGCGTCGCGGTCAGCCGCGGGTTGATCTGCCACTCGTCCTGGATGTAGACGGCCCACTCGGCGACATCGAAATTCGCGCGCGCGATGCCGCCGCCTTCTTCGAACGGACGGAAGTAGGACGACGGCCGGAAATTCCGGAAGTCGTCGATGTTCGCGAACCGGTACTCGCCGGCGCCCTGGTTCTGGGAGCCGGGCGACTGGAACTGGTTCAAGTAGTTCGTGATGAGGACGTTCCCACCGACCTTGAGCGTATGGTCACCGGCCACGCGCGTATAGTTGTCGATCACCTGGAATTTGGTCTCTTCGAGCCGGTTGTTGAACGCGGCGAAGGAGCCACCGTACCTGGCCTGCTGTCCGTTCGACAGATTGACCGTCAGCGCCGGCCGCAGATCCGTCGCCTGACGCGGGCGCTTCTCCTGCGAGAATTGGAAGCGTAGCACGTTGAACGACGTCTCGTCGAAGACCGACTGCAGCTCCGTTACGAAGGAGTGTGAGTCGTCTTCCAGCGTCTCCGCACGCGACCGGCCGTAGTTGAAGTCGAAGATGCCGTTCCACTCGTTCTCGTTGTTGAACGTCGAGAAGTTGTGGCGCAGGGACAGGCGGTGCTGGTCGTTGAGGTTCCAGTCCACGCGTGCGAAGATCGTGAGCGCGTCGTTGGTCGTTTCGAACGGCTCATAGCCGGCGGCGGCGTTGTCGATGCCGTACTGGTTCTCGAGGATCTCGAAGAACTCGCCCATCTCGGCGAAGACGACGGGATCTTCGCGCTCGCCGCCGGGCGCGAAGCGGTTGCGCGTGAGCGGCAGCTGCGGCTCTCGCCTGCGCTGACCATCCACGGACACGAAGAAGAAGGCCTTGTCCTGCTGAATCGGCCCGGAGATCGAGGCCGCGAACTGCTGGACCTCGTAATCCGTCGTGATCTCCGGATTGCCGGGATCCCGGATGAACGGCGAGGCGGTGAGTGCGTCGTTGCGGAAGTTGCCGTACAGACTGCCCTTCAGCTCGTTCGTGCCGCCCCGCGTCAGCACATTCACGATGCCGCCGCCGAAGCGGCCGTGCTCGACGTCGAAGCCGTTGGTGATGATCTGGAACTCGCGCAGCGACTCGAGCGAGAAGACGAACGGGATGCGCGAGCCGCCGCGGTTCTCGCCGAAGAACGAGTTGTTGGCATCCACGCCATCGATCTGGATGCTGGTCTGGGAGGCGCGCATGCCGGCGATCGAGAACTGGCCACCGGTCGTCTCGCCCGGGTCGGGTGCGACCAGGCCCGACAGGTTGATGAAATCCGTGAAGTCACGCCCAAGCGACGGCAGCTCTTCGATCTCGGTGGTGCTGACGAACTGCACGACGCCGCCGTTGGCCGCGTCGATGGGCGGCCGCTCCGCCGAGACGACGATGCCGGTGAGGGCGACGGCTTCGGGGCGGAGGTCGAAGTTGACGGTCGAGGCGGAGCCGATGCCGACGCGCACTTCGCGGGCCTCGGCCGCGAAGCCGATCATGTCCGTCGTGACCTGGTACGTGCCGGGCGGCAGCAATCGAATGACGAACAGGCCTTCGGCGCTCGAGATCACCGAGCGGGTCAGGCCCGTATCGATGTTGCGCGCCGTGACCTGCGCCGATTCGACGGCCTGCCCATCCTGATTCAGGATGCGGCCGCGGATCGCGCCTGTCGTCGTCTGGGCGGCGAGCGGGCTCGCCAGGGCCAGGAGTGCGATCAGCGAGAAACTCGTCCTGCCGTTTCGGAGCAGGGCCTCGAACGTCGCCGAGAGTCGGGTCGTCAGTTGCACGGGACCTCCACGATGTCGGCGAGGGAGCGCGGGAAGATCTGGCCGGCGCCGGCGAAGTTCGCGCCGAAGCCGGTGATGTCGTAGCACGTGCCGACGGAGAGGATGTCGTTCAGCGTGTTGCGATTGGCGACGCCATCGTCGATCCGGATGGTGGCCGCGCCACTGCCGTCATCGATGATGCCGTTCTGGATGTTGGCGCCGCCGGCGCCGAATGCGGCGGTGAGCCGCGCCTTCGCGACCGTGATGAGCCGGCCCTGGAGCGGATGCGTGAAGGCCGTGCCGGACGCGGCGATCTCGCCCGTAGTGGCGCGGCGTGGCGTCGGCACACCGACGCCCTTGACGAGCGTACGGAACACGACGCCGCGGAATTCGAAGTCATTGGAGAACTGGCCGGTCACGCCGCCGATCTCGACCTGGTCCCCGATCTCGAGGCCGAGGCCGTCCAGCCCGCCGATCACCTTGGCGCCGGCCGTCTCATCCTGGATGAACGCCCAGCCGGCCTCGATCTGGCCCGGTCTCGACGTGACAATGCCGCGCACGATGGCGAACTCGCCCTGCGCCAGCTCCTTCGCTGCGAGGATGGTGATCAGGCACCCGGCCCGTCCGCGCACGCGGGCGAAGCGGTTTTCGCTCGGGTTGACCGTGACCTGGAGCGGGTTCTGGCAGACGCTCACGCCGTCCGGGACGGTTAGCGTGTCGACGTAGAGGTCGTGTGTGCCGGCAGGCAGGCCGCTAACGCGGAATCGACCGTCATTGCCGGTGAGCGCGGATCCGTTGGCGAACGCGTCGCCGGTGCCCCGCTCCTGCACCTCGATGGCGACGCCGGGGATCGGCACATCGCCGGCCGCCGGGTCGAACACACCGTCTTCGACGACATCGAAGAACACGAGCCCTTCGATACCGCCCGTGCCGGTGATGTCGAACTGGGGCGCGAGCGCGGCCTCGCACGCCGCCAGGCCGAGTGCGGCCGCACAGAGTGCACCGAGCCGCCACGGACTACGCTTCCTTCCTGTTGGCACGGATCGTTCTCCTTCAACCCGAATCGTGTCATTCCTGTCCATCGTTCAGTTCCCGCCCGGCGAGGTGACGACGACGACGTCGTCAGCGCTGCGGTTCTCGATGCGAGGACCGCGTCCCTCGTCCCGGTCGCGGTCGTCGGTGCCGAGCACACCCGTGACGCGCACCTGCGTGCCGACGGCGGGCCAGTCCCCGGCCACCATGCCGTTGCGGCTGTCCACGTATACCGTGAAGTCGGTGCCGAATCCGTCACGGATCGTGACGCGCTGGTTGTCGAAGCTGAGGGGCAGCACCTCGATGAGCGTGCCGGTCGCCGTGACCAGCTCACCCTGGAAGAGGCCGCCGTTGATCTGGGCACCGCTTACCACGCGGGGTGTGGGTGGGGCGCCCCCGGTGACGACCTGGATGCCGCTGATGCTGCCGAGCTGGATCTCGCCGCGGAACGCGGTGACTTCGCCGGTCACCGTCACGACGTCGCCGATCGCGAGGTCGGGCGCGCCGGAGTGGAACGTGCTCAATCCGCCCGTCGCATCCTGGAAGAAGTAGACGCGGTTGTCCCACTGCGTCTGCCACGTGACCACGCCTTCGACGGTCACGGCCGTGCCGGCCGGCAGCGCTCGCGCCTCCGCCATCGACGTGACACCCGCATTCACCATGGCGATATCGGCGCCGTCGCGAAGCTCGATGCGCGGGCCCGTGTTGCCGGTCCGATTGTCGGTGCCGAGCACGCCACTGACGCGCACGCGGGTCCCGACGGCTGGCCACGTGCTGGCGGTCACGCCGGAGCGTGAATCGACATAGACGGGGAAGTCTGTGCCCCCGCCGTCGCGCAGCGTGACGACCTGGTTGCCGAAGCTGTCTACCTCGTCGACCGACTGGATCGTGCCCGTCACGGTGACGAGCATACCCTGGAAGTCGCCCGCGTTGACCTGCGTGCCGGTCACGCCGATCGGCGTCGGCTGGGCGACGTTGCCCAGCACGGTCAGATTGGAGGGCGAGATCTGTGTCTCGCCGCGGAACGCGCCGATGCTGCCGCGGATGCGGACCAGGTCGCCGCGCTGCAGCTCGGGCGCGTCACTCCAGAAGGAGCTCAACCCGCCCGTCGCGTCCTGGAAGAAGAAGACACGGTCGTCCCATTCGTTCTGCCAGGTGATGACGCCGAGCACGACGACGGTCTCTCCGTCCATGCCGCGGGCGTCCGCGATCGACACGATCGAGCCGCCCACGACGATGTCGCCCGGCCCGCGCGTCTCGACACGGTGCGGGTGGTCGTCTTCGATCGTCGTGCCGCTCTCGTTTTCGTCCGTGCCCAGCACGCCCGTGAGCGCGTACGTCTCGCCGACCATCCAGTCGTCGGGTTGCGTGCCCGTGCGGCTGTCGACGCGGACGGCGAACGGATCGCCCGCGCCGTCCCGTAGCAGCAGCATCTGGTTGTCGAAGCTGAGCACGTCGATCTGCTCGACCGTGCCGTCGATCGTGACCAGCTCGCCCTGGAACTGGCCGGCGTTGATCTCGGCGGCCGTCACGGGGCGAGGATCGGGCGCGCCCGCCGGCCCCAGATTCACGAAACTGGCGACGTTGCTGATCTGGATCTCACCGTCGAACGCGCTCCGCTCGCCCGTGATCTGGACACGATCCCCGATGGCAGCGACGGGCCGGTTGCCGTCGAACACGGCAATGCCGCCGCTCTCGTCCTGCAGGAAGAGCTGCCGCGTGTCGAAGTCGGGGTGCCAGGTGACGACGCCGTCGACGCTCACCGTCTGGCCGTCCGCCGAATTACGGGCGTCGGCGATGTCGATACGGAGCGTGCCGGTGAAGACGGCGGGCACGTCCGAAGTGCGGCCCGGGCCGACGGTCACCGTGAACGTGGAGCCGCCTTCGATCTGCATCGTCGGCAACAGGTCTACGTCCACCGTGTAATCGCCCGGCCTCAGCGCCGCGAAGCGGAACACGCCGTCCGCGTCGGTCACGGTCTCCCGGACGATGGCCGACGAAGACGCCGCGGACGTAGCTCCCACGGATGCGAGCGTGACCGCAATCCCGGCCGCGGCCAGGTCCTGGCCCGCCTCGTATTCGCCGCTGCCGTTGTCGTCGCGATAGAGACGGCCCGCCACGACTCCCGCAAGCCAGGCGTAGCGGAACTCGGATGTCAGCTCGGCGCTCCGGTACGCAGCGGCGACGACCGGGTTGCTCGCCGTCGCCAGGACCGCCCCCTCGGGCACGGTGCCCGACAGCGAGAGCGAGTAGCTGCCCGGGGGAAGCGACGCGAACCTCGCGACGCCACTGGCATCCGTCGTCTCCTGCAACGAGCGACCATCGCCATCGGTCGCCGTGATTTGTGCGCTCGAGATCGGCCGATCCGACGCGTTGAACACGCCGCTGCCATCGACATCGACGTAGGCCCGGACCGTGAGCGTCGAGGGCTCCCCACTGTCGATCGAGAGAGCTTCCTCACTGCATGCGGTGAGTGCGACGAGAAGCGCGACCCACGCGGATCGCGGGATGTGGCGAGCCATGCGGGCTCCTTGCGGCGTGACCGATCATTGCGGACTGTCGACGGCACAGACTGACCCTCATCGGCGTCACGCGCAACCGCAGCGTCGCATCACGCGCCGCTCCGTCTCGTGACGCGAAGCGCACGCAGCGGCACAGGTGCCTGTCATTCGCTACTTTGTGGAGATCGTAAGGCCCGACTGCGAGCATCACGTCAGATGAAGTGCACATCGAGATACACAAACGTATTGAGCCTGCTCGTCGCTCTCGGCGCGCTCGCGTGCGCCGAAGCCGCTACGACAGAACCGGACCCGGTCGAGAACGACGGCGGAGGCGTCCTGATCCTGCGCGTGTTCGATCTGGGCGAGAACGAGAACGGCGGCGGCGGCGATGCACTTCTCGTTACCGACTCGACAGCGAGCGGCCAGCGCCACGTATTGATCGATGCGGGTCCTGCGGGCCCGGACGGCGCCGATGTGGATCGCGTCGCCCGGCGGCTGCAGACACTCGGCGTCGATACGCTTCAGGCGCTCGTGCTGTCTCATGCGCACACCGACCACTTCGACGGCATGAGCGCGGTCCTCTCTCGAACGCACGTGCGCGCGTTCTACTACAACGGACAGCTCCGAAACTTCTTTCGCTATCAGAACCTGCTGACGCAGGCGCGGGACGACGCCGACTCCCGCGTCGTTGTGACGCAGCGGGTGGATTTCGATCTGGGCCCGAACGGCGGTACACGCGTCCGGATTCTGCCGCCCCTCGCGACCTGGCTCACCGATGCGAATGCCGGGAGCACGGAGATCAATGACGGCTCGCTCGGCACGCGCATTTCTCGAGGCGCGTTCTCGTTGTTCGTCAGTGGCGACGGCGAGGTCGCGGCGAACGAGCGGTGGCGCACACAGTTTTCGGCAGACACACGGAACGTGACCGCACTCAAAGTCGGACACCATGGCGCCAACGACGCCGTCTTCGACAACGGGGCCTTCGGAAGCTCCGCGTGGCTTGCCCACACCAATCCGTCGCTACAACTGATTTCCGCGAACGGGACCACGCATCCGCGCGTGCGTGCCCTTGGTGCACTGCTCGCGCGCGCCGCCAGGACCTACTGCACGCCGGTGCACGGCGACATCGAGGTCCGCGTCGATGACGGAGGCGTGAACTGGGTCGTCACAGTCCAGCGCAACGCGGGCGCCGACTGTGTAGCGGGGAGGGACGCGACGACGTAGAGTTGGCACGGGCCAGCGCGCGATCGCCCTCTAGAAGCCGTCTACCGCTACATACGCCTCAATGACCGCGCGCTCTCGCCTCGTTCTGCAGCAGTATTCACTCCCGACCGTTGTCGGTCTGAAGCTCCGCGATCCAATTCACGACGACCACGATTTCACGGCGGAACGCGGCGTCCGTGCGAGGCCTGATCATCAAGAACCTTTCACCGGTCGGGTGCACGGCATAGTTGGCGCCCGACATGTAAGGGCCGGCGAAGAGTTCGACGGGTACCTGCGGTGTTCCGGTGGCAAGATCGATGCGAACGCCAAGAAGTCTGTCATCGCT
>JBFJPA010000178.1:0-8517 GCA_041617355.1 Longimicrobiales bacterium | reverse complement strand
GGCCGAGCAGGACCACAAGCTCCCCCCGGTGAATATCGGCGTTGGCGGAGCGCAGGACGGCGTGTTCCCGGAGCCCTTCGAGGTAGATCTTGGACAAGGCGCGGATCTCGACGAGGGGTGCTTCTGACGGTCGCGCGCTCATGGCAGGTCCGGGCTGGATTGACACTTACCACATTCGAATCGCCGCGAGCAGCGGTTGCGGGTTGATGGCAGTCGCTTGTGCCAAAATGATCGTCGGACCCGCTCGCGGTCCTTGACCAGGAACGTCCGGAATGCCTCGTCGAAGTCGGCTGCTGGGGCCCCGTCGTCAACTGCAACATCGTGAAGCGCGGCGCGATCAACCACATGGGCGGGTGCATGGAGGCGGGGGGCGTCTGCATCGCCTGCACGATGCCCGGGTTCCCCGACAAGTTCTCGCCGTTCTACAAGACCCCGCCGGGCTCGATCGTGTCCACGACCGCTGCCCGCGGCGTCGGCTACGTGATGCGGCGCCTGCGTCGGCTGTCGAACCGGCACGCGAACCGGGAGCGCCGCTGGGACGTGCTCGGCGAGGTACCCAGTGGCTGGGGCAACGTGAAGTCACAAACGCCGCAGCTGCGCATCATCGAGTTCTTCTACAAGACGTGGCAGTTCTGGGGCGCGAAGAAGCCGGGCCGGCCGCCCGGTTCCGCGGACCGTTTCTGGGGCGTCGACCGGCCGGGCCGGGCGGACGACTATCTCGACGACAGCGAAGCAGGAGGCCGGCCGTGAGTGACGCGGAGCTTTGGGCCGCCTGGCGGCTTTGGATCTCGGTGGCGGCCGTGATCATTGTAGTCGCCGCCGCGTTGCTCATCACCATCTGGCTGACCGCGCGCAGCATCCTCCGGCACGCGACGCGCGCCCTCGCCGCGGCAGAACACATCCGCCAGAACACGCAACCGATCTGGGCGCTGCAGACCACCAACGAAGTCGCCGGTGACATCCTGGAAACGGTGCAGAACATCGAAACGAAAGGCGCTACGCTGGCGGCCGCGCTGGAATCCCACGCGGGCGCGGGCGGCGCTGCGTCGCGGAGTGCGTCATGAGCCCGAGTGCGGAGGCGATTCAATCGGTCTGGGTCATGACGCTCGGCATCTACGCGGTCGTCGTGCTCGTCGTCGCGATCCTGCTGACGCTGATCGTCCGCGAGGCCCGGCGCATCCACGCCGGCGTGTCCGCCATCTGGACGGTCGGGCAGAAGATCGCCAACAACACCATTCACATCGCGCTGCTCGGCACGACGAACCACGTCGCGGGCCAGATCCTGGAATCGGCGAAGGGCGTGGTCGGCGCGACCGCGGCCATCAAGGACCACGCCGAACACTGTCCGGGCTGCCCGGCCTGCATACTGGGACCGCGGAGGCGCGCATGAACACGATGGTGCTGCTGACCCTGCTTTCCGTCATCGGCGTCGCCGCGTTGTTTCTCGCGCTGGCCATCTACCTGCTGCTGATCCAGCACGCGCTGGAATCGATAGGCGGCCTCGAGGCGCGCGCGTACGGCGCGCGGCCGAGCGTGTTGTCGAAGATTCGACTGGGCGTGCGGGCGATCGAAACACAGACGGGCGGCCTTGCTCCGCAGGTGACCCGCCTGAACGCGGGTCTGTCCGCGGTCCGCGACGGCCTCAACGCGATCGACTCGAACCTGGGCGGCGTCATCGCCGCCGTTTCCAAGCAGGAGGCGCGATGACCGGTCAGGCGCCGCTCTTCCCGCCCGCCGTCTTCACGTTGTGGTGGATCGGCGTCGTGGTGACGCTGGTCGTGTTCGTGCCGTTGGCCGTCGTGCTGCTGCACCGCACCTGGGTCGCTGCGCGCGCGATCCAGCGGCATGCCGCCGACGCGCTGCAGGCCGCGGCCGGGATTGCGGGGAACACGCCGAACATTGCGGCGCTCGATGACACCATTGCCGTCGCGGGCGACATGCTGGGCACGGCCGGGAACGTCGTAACGAAGCTCGACACCATCGCGAACGTGCTGGCCGAGCGGGCCGGCACCGCGGCCTAGGAGACCCGATGCTTCTCACGCTGACGCTCATCATCGCGGCGCTCGTCGTGCTCGCGCTGGCGGGCTACCTGATCGGCATCGCCTGGGCATTGCTTCAGGCGAACAAGAGCGTCGCCGCCATCGCGGATGGCCTCGAGGCCGTGGCCGGACACACGCGGCCACTGCCCGACAAGTTGACGACGATCAACGGCGCGCTGGTTCAACTGAGCGCCGGATTGCGTGCCGCGGACGGCCACCTCGGCCGCGCCGCCACCGTGTTCCGCCTGCACTGAGGAAGACCGACATGTGCTTCAAGAACCTGCCGGTCGAATTCGATGAGACGGGGCGGCCCTTCCTGCGCGAGGGCATCGCGGATCCCTACACGCCGCGTACCGGTCCGGTCGGCGCGCCGCAGCAGCTCAGCCACGAACAGGTCGAAGAGCTGCTCCGGCGGAACGGACACATCCAGGCCGTGGATTTCGACCCGGTCACGCGCGTCGCCGGCGCCCTCGCCTTCCACAGCGTCGCCGACTTGAAGGAGCGCAAGGTCGTCGAGGCCCGGTCGATGGCCACTCTGTTCCGCGGCTATGAAGTCATCATGGTCGGCCGCGACCCGCGTGATGCCATCTTCATCACCAGCCGGGCCTGCGGCGTCTGCGGGGGTGTGCACTCGACGACGGCGGCCATGGCGATCGAGATGGCGATCGGCTGCGCACCGCCCCCGCTCGGCGTCATCGTCAGGAACCTGGCCCTCGCACTCGAGTTTCTCTACGACCACCCGCTTCACCTCCACCTGCTGGCCGGACCCGATTACTCGGCCGCCATCGTCGGACAGACGAACCCGTCGCTGCTCGAGCAGGCGAAGCGCGCCGAAGCGCCGCACGCCATGGTGCACGGCTATCCGACGATGCACGACCTGATGGAGGACCTGAACCCGCTGACGGGCAGCCTGTACCTCGAAGCGCTGCACATGACGCGTGTCGCGCGCGAGGCGTACGTCCTGATCTGCGGCAAGTACCCGCACCCGCAGACGATCGTACCGGGCGGTATGAGCTCGACCGTGACGCTCAGCGTGATGAACGAGATGGCGACCCGGCTCGTGCAGTTCTTCGATTACTCGAAGAAGCTCGCCGCCATCTGGGACGACATCACGGACTTCTTCTACGAGGCCGACCCGCGTTACAAGTTGGTCGGCTCGCGCCGCAAGAACCTCGTGGACACGGGTATCTTCGACCACCACGAAGCGTACGACGCGACCTACCGAAACGCGGCCGACTGGGGTGAGCAGCGCTGGGCGACACCCGGTGCAATCGTGGATGGCGAGCTGGTCACGACCAACCTGTTCAACGTCAACATGGGCGTCGAAGAGTTCGTCGATCACTCGTACTACGACGACTGGACGGACGCGGGCCGGAAACGTCGTTACGCCGCCGACCCCGTCGGCAACCCGCTCTCGCCCTACCACCCGTGGAACAAGGTGACGAAGCCCCGACCGCAGGGGCAGAACTGGAAAGAGAAGTACACGTGGGACACGACGCCGCGCTGGGACCGCCACTCCATGGAGGCCGGCGCGTACGCACGGATGTGGAACGCGGCCGTCGCTCGGAAGCTCCCGAAGAACGACTTCATCGAGGCGACCGGGACGTCGTTGCGGCTGCGCATGCCCAAGGGCGCCCTGCCGGAGCTGGAGATGGAGTGGAAGGTGCCGGAGGTCTGGAACGCGTTCGAGCGGAATCGCGCGCGCGCGTACTGCACCGGCTACACGACGCTGATCGCCTTCAACAACTGGCTCCTCGCAATGGACCGGTTGAAAGAAGGGGATACGCGGACCAGCACGAAATTCGAGATCCCGAAACGCGGCGAGCAGATCGGTGTCGGCTTCTGGGGCGCCGGCCGGGGCTGGCTGACGCACCACCTCACGCTGGACCGCGGCGCCGTCGCCAACTACCAGATCCTCACGCCTTCGACATGGAACGCGGCGCCCACCGATGCCTGGGGCCAGCCAGGTCCGTATGAAGAAGCCGTGCTCAACACGCCGCTGCTCGAAGAATCCGATGATCCGAAGGCCTTCAAGGGCGTGGACATCTTGCGCGCGATTCGCAGCTTCGATCCGTGCATGCCGTGCACGACGCATATCCACACGGACGCCGGCGTGATCACGCGGGAGGTCAACACCTGCGCCTGCGGCGTGGACGACGGATGAGCAGGGCCACGTCCGATCGCGTCCTGATCGGCGGCGTTGGCTACCGGAATCTGCGGGACCATTCGGCGGGCGTCGCCGCCGTCGACCGGCTGACGTCGGACGCCTGGCCGGCAGACGTCCGCGTCGAAGACCTCAGTTACAACCCCGTCGCCGTCGTCCAGCGCCTCGAAGACGACCTGCCGCAGCGGCCCTTCGACCGGGTCGTGCTCGTCTCCTCCGTGCCGCGTGGCGGAGATCGCGCCGGCGGCGTGATCACGGCGTACCGGTGGGACGGCGAGCTTCCGCCGCCCGAAGAGATTCACCGATCGATCTGCGACGCGGTCACGGGCATCGTGTCACTCGACAATCTGGTCATCGTGGGCGGCCACTTCCGTGTCTGGCCGCAGATCCTGGTCGTCGTCGAGGTCGAGCCGGCCTTGCACGAGTTCGGCGAATCCTTCAGCGCGCCGGTGGCGGCGTCGTTCGACACGTTGTGCGAGACGGTGCGTCGCGTTGCGCTCGATCCCCGTGAGTGCGACCGCCTGCCGCTCGCGCCGTTGGGCGGCGCCGCCGCGCCGTCGCACTCCAGCTCGCGCGGCTGACGTCATGGCGAGCGCGTCTGCCCCCTTTCCGGACGATGCCGCACGCCGCGACGTCCTCGAAGAGGTCGATCGGCTGATCGCCGAGCTCGAAACGCATCCGGACGCCGAAGTCGGCGAACGGCTGCACCAACTGCTCGAGCACATCGACACCGTTCACCGCACCGCGCTCGCGCACCTCGTCGCGGGCATCGAGAGCATGGCTGGCCAGGCGTTCGTCAATCGGCTGTGCGCCGATCCAGCCATCCGACTCCTCCTGATGTCGTATGGACTCCTCGCCGTCGATCGGCGTATCGTCGCCGAAGAGGCACTCGACGCGGTGCGCGGCCACCTCCACGCGCACGGCGTGGATGTCGAGCTCGTCGATGTCGTCGGGGGCGTCGTCTACGTCCGGCTGCACGGGCTCGAGCGGAGCGGCACCGACGTGGCGGCGGTCCGGCGCGACCTCGAGGAGGCGTTGCGGACGGGCCTCGTCGGATTCCAGGAGCTGGAGCTGGGCGAGCGCGCCTCGGCCGGCGGACTCGTCCAGCTCGGCGCGATGCGGCGCAGCAACCGGCCAGTGTACCGCAACACCATCTCGGTCGATGAGCTGAAACCGGGCACGACCCATGCCGCCGACCTCGGGGGTCAGCCCGTCCTCCTGCTCAACGTGGACGGCGAGGTGTACGCGATCGGCGACGCCTGCGGCAGCAGCCCGTTGCCGCTCCGTTTCGGCAAGCTGGCTGGCAGCGTCCTGACCTGCTCGTGGCACGGTTGTCGATACGATGTTCGCTCCGGCCGCCGTCTGGATGAACCGGACGCCGACCGCATCGCCGTCTTCCCCGTCGCGGTCGAGAACGGCATCATCCGGGTCGCCATCGGCGTGGAGCCGACGGACGCCGCGGAGTCGACCGGCTGATGCGAATCTTGATCGCCGGGTTCGGGAACGCGCTGCGTGGTGATGACGGCTTCGGCGTCGAAGTCGTGCGCCGATTGCGTGAGGCGGGCGTCGAGCGCGAGGACATCGAGCTGATGGACGTGGGCACCGGCGGCATTCGGCTCGCGCAGGAGCTGCTCGGCGGGTACGATCGCCTCATCATCGTCGATGCGATGCACGGCGGCGAAGCGCCGGGCTCCGTCTACGTCCGCGCGGTCGAGTCGGTCGAGCGGGTCGAGCAGATCGACCTGCACCTCGCCGTCCCGGCCGCCGCTCTGTCTGTCGCGAAAGCGCTCGGCGCGCTGCCGCCCGAGGTCTTCATCGTCGGCTGCGAGCCGGCCGACGTGGACGAATTGACGACCGAACTGTCACCGCCCGTCCGGCGGGCCCTGGCGGGCGCGGTCGCACAGGTGATGGCGTTGACAACCGTCGCGGACATCGAAACGATCGGCGAGGCGGGATTGTGACGGACGAACCAGGCCGGGACATTGCCCGGCAGGATGAGATCCTCGAGCTGTTGTACTGGCTGGAGGGCGAAGGCTTCCACGAAAGCGCGACGCTGGAGTGGATGCTCCGGTTCTTGGCACAGCCAGAACCCGAAGTCCGGATCGCGCTCGACCGGCTGATCGGACGTGGGGACGTTCGCATCGAGGGCGACCCGGGCGAGTACCGCCTCACGGATGTCGGTCGCCGCGAAGCAGCCCGCCGCTTCGCCGCCGAGTTCGCACCGCTGCTCAGCCAGGGTCATGGCGAGTGCAGCGATCCTGATTGTGACTGTCACTCCGATCCCGCCGCCGCGGCCGAGTGCCATGCCGCACGAGCGCACCCCCATGGAGGTCACTGAATGCGTATCGCGATTGCCGGCAAGGGTGGCACGGGTAAGACGACGATCGCCGGAACGCTGGCTCGCGCGCTGGCGCGGCAGGGACGTCATGTGCTCGCCGTCGACGCGGACTCGAATCCGAATCTGTCCGCCATGCTGGGCGTGTCCGCGGAGGATGCGGCACCGCTCGCCGCGTTGCCGCCCGATATCATCGTGCGACGCACGAACGAGGCGGGCTCTGTCGAGACCACGTTCGTCGGCGATGTCGATCAAGTCATCACGGACCTCGCCCTCGATGGTCCCGACGGCGTGCGGCTGCTCATCATGGGCAAGGTCAACCACGGTGGAAAGGGCTGCATGTGCCGGGCCCACGCGACGGTCCGGCTGCTCGTCGGTGAGCTGGTCACGCAGAAGCAGAATGGCCGCGATGTCATCGTCGACATGGAGGCGGGGCTCGAGCACCTGTCCCGCGCGACGGGGCGCCACGTCGGCCTCTTCCTGGCCACCATCGAGCCGTATTATCGCTCGATGGAAACGGCCCGCCGTGTCGCCGAGCTCGCGAACGAGCTCGGCGTCAGCCGCGTCTACGCCGTCGCGAACAAGATTCGGGACGACGAGGACCGGGAAGCTAGTGCGCAATTCTGTGCGGCCCACGGCCTCGAGCTGCTCGCGAACATCCCCTACGATGACACGCTGATCCGCGCGGAGCGGGCGGGACGTACGCCCATCGATTTTGCGGCTGACGCGCCGGCCGTACGGGCCATTGGTGCGCTGGCGGAGGTGCTGGTCAAGCACGGCTGACCAAAAGGACGGCGGCTACTTCGCCAGCCGGCGCGCCGCGGCAGCGACGAGTGCCCTCGTTTCCGCATGACGCGGTCCTGCGATGATATCGCGCGTCACGCCTTCCTCCACGATGCGCCCCTCCGCGAGCACCGCGATTCGATCGCAGAACGACGCGGCCAGCGTCACATCGTGCGTGATGTAGAGGAACGCGGTGCCGTACGTATCGCGCAGGTTCCGCATCAGGCGCGTGAGACCCAGCCGAAGCGGAGCATCCAGGAGTGAGGTCGGTTCGTCCGCGACGATGACGCGAGGCCGCAACACAATGGCGCGAGCCAGGGCCACGCGCTGGCGTTCGCCGCCGGAAAGCTCGTGCGCGTAGCGGTCCGCGAACCGATCGACGGGCGTCAGGTCCACGGCTTCGAGGGCCCGCTGAACGCGCTCGTGAATGTCTCGCATCGCCCTGTCCTGGATGATCAACGGCTCGGCGACGATGTCCCGTACGCGAGCTCCTGGTGGCAACGCGTCGTAAGGATCCTGGAACACGAGATGGACGATGCGAGCGGCATCTCGGCCTGACAGTTGGCCGCGGTCTCGGCCGTCGAGCAGGATCCGCCCGCCATCGGCATGGACGAGTCCCGCGATCATGCGGGCGAGCGTGCTCTTGCCGGCGCCGCTCCGGCCGATCAGTCCCAGGGTCTCTCCCTCGCCGAGCTCGAAGGAAACATCATCCAGCGCGACGCGGTGTGTAGCGCGGCGGCCGCGTCCTTCAAACACCTTCCGCACGCGATCCACCCGGAGCAGGTGCTGCGCTGCTGCGTCTGACGTCTCCGCGGTCGGCGCCCGTACCGATCCGCCTCCACCGTTCACGGCACGGTCGCGTGGATCCTCGAAGCCCGGCCGTGCCGACACCAGGCGGCGTGTATGCTCGTGCTCGGGCCGATCCGCGAGTTGATCCGGTGTTCCTTCTTCCACGATCCGGCCGCGCTGCATGACCAGGATCCGGTCGCATGCGCCAAGCGCGGCCGGCATGTCGTGCGTGATCAGGAGCAGGGACAGGCCGCGCCGATCGCGCAGCGTCCGAAGCTGCGTGAGAATCTCCTTTTGTGTCACGACGTCCAGGCCGGTCGTCGGCTCGTCCGCAATGAGCAGGGACGGCTCGCCTGCGAGCGCCATTGCGATGAGCACGCGCTGCCGCATGCCGCCGCTCAGTTCGT
>JBFJPA010000177.1:0-8593 GCA_041617355.1 Longimicrobiales bacterium | reverse complement strand
GTGCTCGACATCGCGAATGAGCGCGTGACCCTCTCCTCGCGCGACGCGCCCGGCTTGTTCTACGCACTTCAATCCCTGCGGCAGCTTTTGCCCGCCGCGGTCGAACGCGGCCGGCGGGTCGCGCCGGGCGTGACCTTCGCGTGGCCCGCCCTGCAGATCGAGGATGCACCGCGCTTCGCGTATCGAGGCATGCACCTCGACGTGGGCCGTCATTTCTTCCCCGTCGAGTTCATCAAGCGATACATCGACCGGCTCGCGCTCTTTCGATTCAACGCGTTCCACTGGCACCTCACGGAGGACCAGGGGTGGCGCATCGAGATCAAGAAATACCCCCGCCTGACCGAGGTGGGCGCGTACCGCAGGGAAACCATCCTCGGCCGCAACTTCGACCCGTATGTCGGGGATGGCGTGCCCTACGGCGGGTTCTACACACAGGATGAGGTGCGCGACGTCGTCGCCTACGCGCGTGACCGCCACATCACGGTCATTCCCGAGATCGAGATGCCGGGCCACTCGGTCGCCGCCCTCGCGGCGTATCCCGAGCTGGCCTGTACGCCGGGCCCCTTCAACGTTGCGACACGCTGGGGCGTCTTTGAAGACATTTACTGTCCGTCAGAGCGCACGTTCGCATTCCTCGAGGATGTACTGACCGAGGTCATGGCACTGTTCCCGAGCCGTTACATCCACATTGGTGGCGATGAAGCGCCCAAGGCTCGCTGGGAAGCGTCTTCGCTCGCACAAGAGGTCATGCGCCGCGAGGGACTCGCCGACGCGCACGAGCTGCAGAGCTGGTTCATTCGCAGGATCGAACGGTTTCTGCTCGCGAACGGTCGTCGCTTGATCGGTTGGGACGAGATCCTGGAAGGCGGCCTCGCGCCCGAAGCGACCGTGATGTCCTGGCGAGGCGTCGAGGGCGGCATCGCGGCCGCGCGCGAAGGGCATGACGTCATCATGACGCCCAACAGCCACGTCTACTTCGATCACTATCAGGGCGACCGCGCGCAGGAGCCGCTCGCAATCGGCGGCTTCTCGCCGCTCGAAAAGGTCTACGCCTTCGAGCCCGTGCCCGAAGCACTGACGGAGTCCGAGGCGCGACGCGTGCTCGGTGCGCAGGGCAACGTCTGGACGGAGTACATGAAGACATCCGATCGTGTCGAGTACATGGCCTTTCCGCGTATGCTCGCGTTGGCCGAGGTCCTCTGGTCGCCGCGCGAACATCGCGACTGGACCGGCTTCATGACGCGGCTCGGCCCGCAGCTCGAGCGGTTGAGCGTGTTGGGCGTGGACTATCGCGTGCCCGACGTGCTCGGCCTCGAAGCCGATGTCCGCACGGCCGAGGACAGCGTGTTGGTCACGCTCGGCCCGGTCTGGGCCAGCACCGAGCTGCGCTTCACGCTCGACGGCTCCGATCCGAGCCCTGCATCGCCGCGCTACACCGGTCCGTTCTACGTCGATTTACGCGCGGGCGCCCGCACGGTCGCAGCTCGGCTGATCCTGCGCGACGGCCGGCTCGGCGCCGTGCGCCGCGCGCGTTTCGAGCGAAGTCCGGACTCGCCGAGCTCGACCGAAACGGAGCCGGGCGAATCCTCCATCCCGGTTTCTGGCTCTCCATCCATAGCGGTCGATACGATCGCATTCGACCTACTCGGTATGGAGAGCGACCATGTTGCGAATCAACGAAGCCGGTTGGGATCGCGGGCTGCGGATCGGGCTCGGCCTACTCCTTCTCGTGCTCGGCTGGGGCGGCATCGTCGGCGGCACGCTCGGCCTCGTGTTCAAGGTCTTGGGCTTCGTGCCGCTCGTCACGGGCCTGGTCGGCTGGTGCCCGGCGTACGCGCTGTTCGGCGCGAGCACGTGTGCGGCGCCGCGGGCACAGACCTGAATGCCTGGCGGCATCGCGTCGCTTCGGCATGCTGATGATGCCGACGGACGGACACCTGCTCAGCGCTGCCGCCGCAGGCGATGGCGCCGCATTCGAGACGTTCCTGCGGCGGCACGAGGGCTCGGTGTGGCGCCTGTTGCGGGCCATCCTCGGCAACGACGCGGACGCCGAGGACGCCTACCAGGAGACCTTCGTCTCGGCATGGCGCGCAGCGTCGGGGTTCCGCGGTGAAGACTCTGGCCGCGCCTGGGTCCTGACCGTCGCCCGCCACGCCGCGGCCCGATTGCGACGTCGGCGCGTCGGCGAGCCGAAACAATTCGAGCCGCTCGAAGAGCTGGGTCGGCTCGCCGGCTGGGGCAACGGAGAGGCGCCGGACCTGCGCGTCGAACGCCTGGACAACATCGAGCGCCTGCAGCGTGCGCTCGACTCGCTCGCGCCGGACGACAGAGAAGTAATCGTCCTGCGTGAGCTCGAGGACATCGCCGGCGAGCAGGTCGCCGCGATGCTCGACATTACCGTGGCGGCGATGAAGAGCCGCCTCCACCGTGCACGCCTGCGGCTCGCCGCCGCCGCTCGACGGGAGTTTGAAGATGGATCCGCTGGATCATGAGGTCGCCGGATTGCGTTGCCGCGATGTCCTTGCCGAGCTGTCCGAGTTCATCGATGGCACATTGCCGGACGAGCGCAAGCAACAAATCCTGGCGCACCTGAAGGACTGTGATCGCTGTGAACGTTTCGGCGGCGAAGTCGCGGGCGTCGTGGCCGCGTTGCGGCGCGAGTTGGGCGTGCCCCGGCCCGCGCCCGAGCGGGCGTTTCGGTCTGCACTGGACCGCTTGCGCGATGCCATGAAGTAGGCACTGCGATGCACGAGAGGCGTTCCAGCCCGTGGTCGTAACCGCCCACCACGCACTGCAACGCCTCTCGTCCGAGCCCCAGCCCCAGCCCTAGCCCCAGCCCTAGCCCTACGCAGTTTACATTGGCACGCCCGGCTTGCCGAACGCGCCTGCCGCGGCGAGGCCGGGGTCCGTGAACACGATCGCCCCTTCCTTCAGCGTTGCGCCGCGCAGCGCAAGCGCGAGGACCTGGCCCAGCTCCTCGACTGAGTGGAACTCCATCTCCTCGCGCACGCAGTCGGGCAGATCTTCGATGTGCGGCGCGTTGTCCTTTGGCAGAATCACTTCGCGAATGCCCGCGCGATAGGCGCCGAGCACCTTTTCCTTGAGGCCGCCGATCGGCAGCACGCGACCGGTCAGTGTGATTTCGCCGGTCATCGCGACATCGTTCCGGACCGGCCGCCGCGCGAGTGCCGATACCATCGCGGTCGCCATGGTAATGCCGGCCGACGGCCCGTCTTTCGGAATCGCGCCCGCCGGCACGTGCACGTGTAGCTCCACGTTCTCCAGTCGATCCTCGGGAATGCCCAGCACCGCGGCGTGTGTCTTCGCGTACGTGAGGGCGGCGCGCGCGGACTCCTTCATCACATCGCCGAGCTGGCCGGTCAGAATCAGGTTGTCCTTGCCCTTCGACACGCTCGCCTCGACGAACATGATGTCGCCACCCATGGGCGTGTAGAACATGCCGGTCGCGGTCCCGACGGTGTCCTTCAGTGCGGCCCGCTCGGGATGTACCTTCGCATGGCCGAGCATCTCGCGAACCGCGTCGGTGTCGATCGTCACGGAATCGGCGGCGTCGGAGGCGATACGCCGGGCCGCCTTACGTGCGACCTTGCCGAGCTCACGCTCGAGCTGGCGAACGCCAGCCTCGCGCGTGTACTCGCTGATCACCTTGTCGAGTGCCGTTTCGGTCAGCGTCAACTGCGCTTCCGTCAGGCCGCTTTCTTCGCGCTGCCGCGGCAACAGGTAACGCTTCGCGATCTCTTTCTTCTCGAGCTCCGTGTAACCCGAGAAGCTGACGAACTCCATGCGGTCCTGGAGCGGCGCCGGAATCTGCTCGCGGTAGTTCGCCGTCGCGACGAACAGGACTTCGCTCAGGTCGAATGGCACGCCCAGGTAATGGTCGACGAACGTGTGGTTCTGCGCCGGATCGAGAACTTCGAGCAGCGCGGCCGACGGATCGCCCTGCAGGCTGACACCGAGCTTGTCGACTTCGTCGAGCAGGATGACCGGGTTCTTCCTGCCTGCCTGCCGCAGTCCCTGGATGATGCGTCCGGGCAGTGCGCCGACGTAGGTGCGGCGGTGGCCGCGAATGTCCGCCTCGTCGCGCGCGCCGCCGAGCGCGATGCGCACATACTTGCGACCCAGCGCGCGTGCGATCGACTTCGCGATCGACGTCTTGCCGACGCCGGGCGGTCCGACGAACAGAAGGATCGGGCCCCGGCCAACCGCTCTCGCCTTGGCGCGCACTTCCTTGTCGTGAATGCCCTCGTCGCGCGCGCCGTTCGCGTCTTGTTCGGCAGACCCGTTGCTTTCGGAGGTCGTGCCGCCGTTGCCGGTCGGGTGCGCAGTCGCGGCCTTGCCCTGCGCTGCCGCCTCCGCCGCCGCCCGCTCCATCTGAAGCTTGCGTACGGCCAGGAACTCGAGCACGCGGTCCTTCACGTCTTCCAGGCCGTAGTGGTCTTCGTCCAGAACCGTCTGCGCTTCGCCGAGATCGATCTTGTCTTCGGTGCGCTCGCCCCACGGCAGCTCGGTCACCAACTCCAGATACGTGCGCAATACCTGGTACTCGGCCGACTGCGGATTCGTACGCCGCAGCCGATTCAGCTCGCGATCGACTTCGCGCCTCGCCTCATCCGTCAGCTCGAGCTTCTCGATCCGCTCGACGAGCTCCTCGATCTCGTCGCCCTCGCCATCCTCGCCCAGCTCCTTCTGGATCGCCTTCAACTGTTCGCGCAGCACCATCTCGCGCTGCTTCTCGCCCAGCTCCTGCTGCACCTTCTGCTGGATTTCCTGCTGCGCTTCGATCCGCAACAGGTCGCGTTCGACGCCGACCAGCACACGTCGCATCCGCTCCGCGACCGGGAACAGCTCCAGCAACTGCTGCTTTTCCGCGGCCGGAATGTCGAGATAGAACGCGACGAGGTCCGCAAAAGCGCCCGGCTCCTGAACACCCTGGACGACCTGAGCAAGGGCTTCGCGGGGCATGCCCCGCGCGCGACCCAGTTCGGCCGACCGTTCACGCAGTTCGCGGTCCAACGCTTGAAGCGACGCTTCGTATGGCGCCTTCGGTTCCTGCGCGTCGATGATCCAGACGTCTGCCTCGATCATCGCGGCACCGGCTTGCGTGTACGACAAGGCCTTCGCGCGCTCTTCGCCCTGGATCAGGAGCTGCAAGCCCGCGGGCGTGCGTTGCACCTGCATGACGCGCACGATCACGCCCATCTCGTACAGCAATTCGGGCGCAGGTTCGTCGTGATTCTCGCGCTGGCAAACGGCGAAGAGTCGACGGTCTTCGTCATCGAGGATCTTCTCGATCGCCTCCAGCGTGCCGGGCCGGCCCGCACTGATCGGGACCGCCACGCCGGGGAAGACGACCGTGTCGCGCAGCGGCAGCACGGGAAGCTTCAGTCGTTCTGCCATGGTCTCACCTTTCATTCCGCCCTGCCACGATCAGCGCGACCGCGGACAGGTCAACTCCATCCAAGCACACAGCTTGCCACCGGGCCACGAATCTCGTAAATCCAAGCAGAACATAGCATTCAGCGAGATTCACGGGGTCGGCGCCCTGTGCGGCGATGCGTCGTTTCGGCAGTGCTGTCCCGACGGCAGGCCGACCCCCTACGTATAAGAAAGGAATTCCGGACATGATCCGGTTCGCGTCGATCGTCACCATAGCGACGCTTTGCCTGCCCGTCACGCTGGCGGCGCAGGCGACGTTCGGGCCGCAGTTGAGTTGGGGCACGGACAGCGACCTCGGGCTGGGAGCCCGGATCTGGGCTCCGTTGAGCGGCGCGCCGCCATTTTCGTTCACGGGCTCGGCGGACTACTTCTTCGGCGACGAGCGGCCCGGCACGGATGTGAGCTGGGTCGAGGTGAACGGCGGAATCGTGTTGCCCGTCAGTCTGGCGCCGACGTTCCGGCCGTACCTGGGTGGAGGCCTGAACCTGGCGTTCGTGTCCGTCGATTTCGAGGAGGACCCGGCGCTGGATCGGTCCGACGTGGACATCGGCCTGAACCTGTTGGGCGGCTGGCAGGGCGACCCGTCGCGGTTCCGGCCGTTTCTCGAAGTCCGCGCGGTCGTCGGTGGCACGCAACAGCTCGTCTTGACCGCGGGCGTGCTCTTCGGCTCACGTTGAGAGCCGCGGCCCACGAAGGGCGAAAGGAGGCGGGGATGAGGAAGAAGACAGTGGTGTGGCTGGCCGCGCTGGTGGTGGCCGGCACAATGGCGAGTCCGGCGGGTGCGCAGGTCGCCGTCGGCGTGAGTGCGAACTACGGGACCGAGAGTGATTTCGGCGTGGGCGCGCGGTTGATGATCCCATTCAGCCGGGTGCGCGTCGGCGTCGCTTCACAGGTGCAGCTCGGCGGCGACCTCTTCTTCCCGGGCACCGTCGAAGGCGCGGCAGACGCGTCGTGGGTCGACCTGAACGGCAACGTCGTGTTTCCGCTCCGGTTCTCGGAGGGTTTCCGGCCCTATCTCGGTGTGGGCCTCAACCTCGCCGTCCGCTCCAGTGATGACACTCTGGCGGACGATCCAGGAACCAAGGCCGGAATCAATGTCGTCGGAGGCTGGCGTGGTTCGCGCGGCGCGGCCGCGCCGTTTGCCGAAGTGCGGGGCGTGATCGGCGGCGCGGAGCAACTGGTCCTGACGTTCGGATTCGCCTTCGGCGGCGGGCGCTGAACGAAAGAATCGACCCGGACGTCGCAGCCACGTCCGGGTCGTCGTCAGTCGACCCGTTGGCCGATTCGAGGCCAGCGAACTTGATGGAATAACGGGACGGGACCGATCGCCTCCCGGTCGTACGAGAAATACAGCACGACCGCCTTCCCCTTCAGCGCGCGCGGGTCCACGAAACCCCAATACCGCGAGTCGAGACTCTCGTCGCGGTTGTCACCCAGCACGAAATACCGGTTGTCCGGCACGACGATCGGGCCCCAGTTGTCCCGCGAGGGATGGTAATCCCGGATGTCCGTCGATTCGAGGAGGAAGTCGGTCTGCCACGTCATCCATGGATGAAATCCGTCACCGCCCGGGTCGGTGTGGCGCGCGTACGTCTCCGGGCTCGGCCGTCCGTTGATGAGAAGCGCGCCATCGCGCATTTCCAGCGTATCGCCCGGCAATCCCACCAGTCGCTTGACCAGATCGATGGGCTCGTGGTGTCCCCGGAAGACTACCACGTCCCCCCGCTGCGGGTGCGTGTAGCCGGGTAGCTTGAAGTCGGTTCCCGGAATCGTCGCGCCGTACGCGCTCTTGCTCAGCACCAGGAAATCGCCGACGAGCAGTGTGTCTTCCATGGAACCGGAGGTGATGCGGAACGTCTGAATGACGAACGTCCGCAACAGCACGAACAACACGAAACCGACCGCGATCGTCTTGACCCATTCGAGAACGCCGTGGCCGAACGAACTGGCCGCGGAGCGGCCGCTCTTGCGACGCTCGTCCGGTCGGGACGGTCCAGCGCTTTTCGGGCGACTCATGGCATACACAGTCAGGGGAACGAAGGCCACGCTCTTGGCGCAGGGCAGAATACGCCCGAACCCCCCTCGATGTTTCGCGTGAGCCGCGAATGGCAAAAGGCCGGCGACACACGTTCGTGTCGCCGGCCTCGATACCCGCAGCCTTCCCTCGCTGCGATCGCGGAATCTGCGCGGGGCTCCGGCGCCATCACCGGACTGTTCGGCGAGGGTGAGCGTCGGCGTCCATGCGGTTCGCTCGTCCTCGTGTCCGGCCTCGGCGGCAAGGCAGGACAGCGCCCCTGCGTTCAGCATGCGCAGATCGCGAAATGCTGCGGTGCTGAATACAACAAGGGCGGTGCCGTTCGCGTCGGGGCGGCCCGTCCGTGCCTCGAGCGAGGCGGCGAGGTCCGTAAGTCTATTCAACACAACAATTTAAAATGTCATCGCGAACACGTTGACGGTGGACTCGCCTTCGCCGCCGCCACCCGGAGTTGCCGCGGACTGCACGAAGTATCGCAAATCGCGACACCGAAGAATGGGGGGCTTGTTCGGAGGTGGTGGTGCGACCATGCTAATTGACCGGAGTTCGCCCACGCACAACCACAGGCGAATGCAGATTCTCGATTCTCCCCAGACATATCGGGCGCCGCGCGGCACGGAGCGGAGCTGCAAAGGCTGGACGCAGGAAGCGGCGCTGCGGATGCTGCTCAACAACCTGGACCCGGACGTCGCGGAGCGTCCGGAGGAGCTGGTGGTCTACGGCGGGACCGGCAAGGCCGCCCGTAACCCGGCCGCGCTGCAGGCGATCGTATCGACACTTCGTTCGCTCGCGGACGATGAGACGCTGCTCATCCAGTCGGGCAAGCCGGTCGGCGTATTCCGGACGCACGAGGATGCGCCACGGGTGCTGATCGCGAACGCGAACCTGGTGGGTGACTGGGCGACCTGGGACCAATTCCGCGAGCTGGAACAGAAGGGCCTCATGATGTACGGGCAGATGACGGCCGGCTCGTGGATCTACATCGGGACGCAGGGGATCCTCCAGGGGACGTACGAGACGTTTGCGGCCATGGCGGATCGGCATTTCGACGGTTCGCTCCAAGGCCGCTGGATCCTCACCGGCGGTATGGGTGGAATGGGC
>JBFJPA010000176.1:0-8647 GCA_041617355.1 Longimicrobiales bacterium | reverse complement strand
GCGGGCCTCCAGCTCGCCGAACACGCCGTCCAGATCGACGTCGCCATCGGCACGCGCGGAACGGAGCACCGTGCGGGAGACATCCTTTCGAATCGGCGCGACGAGCATGCCGTACGCGGAGAGAACGCCGGGTGCGGGCGGCACCAGCACGCGCGGGATGCCGAGCCGCGCGGCCAGCGCGGCCGCGTGCAAGCCGGCCGCGCCGCCAAAGCAGACGAGGGTGAAGTCGGCGGGGTCGTGACCCCGCTCCACGCTGATCACGCGGAGCGCGCCCTCCATCGATGTGTTCACCACGGCGATGACACCTTCGGCGGCCTCATCCGGTGTGGCGTGCATCCCGCGCGCGAGCGATTCGAGGGGGCCGGCGATGGCCGCGTGGTCGAGGCTCGTCCGGCCGGCGTGACGCCAGGCATCCGCGGGCAAGCGACCTAGCCAGACGTTCGCGTCCGTGACCGTCACAGCGGTGCCGCCCTTGCCGTAACAGATCGGGCCCGGATCCGCGCCGGCGCTCTCCGGGCCGACGCGCAACGCGCCGCCGACGTCGATGTGCGCGATCGAGCCGCCGCCCGCGCCCACCGTGTGGATGTCGAGCACGGGCACCGCCACGGGCACGTCGGCAATGCGGAACTCACGCGTGTGAAGAGGGCGGCCGGGACAGAGCGAGACGTCGGTCGATGTGCCGCCCATGTCGAACGTGAGGATGTTCTCGAAGCCGGCGCGCCGAGCCACGGCCAGCGCGCCGCTGACGCCGCCGGCCGGGCCGGACAGCACCGTGTGTACGGCCTCACGGCGGGCGCGCGCGACGCCCATGACGCCGCCGCTCGATGCCATGATGCGCACGCGTCGGGCACCGGAGTGCGTCTCCAGCCGCGCCAGGTAACGGTCCATCAACGGCGCGACGTACGCGTTGACGACGGTGGTCGAGGTGCGCTCGTACTCGCGGAACTCCGGCAACACATCGGACGACAGCGTGAGCGGTGCGCTCAGCCCCGCTAGCGAGCGCGCCACCGCGCGCTCATGGGCCGGATTCGCGTAGGCGTGCAGCAAACAGACCGCAACCGACTCGGCGTCGGCGAGCCGCGCCGGCAACGCCGCCAGCTCCATCGCCACGAGCGGCTCGATCTCGACACCGTCCGGCCCGAGTCGACCCGCTACACCGAGGCGTCGTTCGGCCGGCACGAGCAGCGGCGGGCGGTGACCCACGAGGGCGTACAACTGCGGCCGATTCTGCCGCCCGATCTCGAGAACGTCTTCGAAGCCCGCGTTCGTGATGAGCCAGACACGCGCGCCCTTGCGCTCGAGCAGCGCGTTCGTGGCCACCGTGGAGCCGTGCACCAGCACGAACGCCGCACCAGCGCCGAGCACCTCGCGCACGCCGTGCAGGACCGCGCGCGCCGGATCGTCCGGCGTCGAGGGCACCTTGCGCGTGTCGATCGCGCCATCACGCAGGCACACCACGTCCGTGAACGTGCCGCCCGTGTCGACCGCGATCACGATCCTCGCCACACCCACCCCTCCTTAACCACAAAGGGTTTACAACATCGATTCAACCACAGAGAACACAGAGTCATTCGAGCCGAACACCGAAACAATGACGACAACGGACGACAAAAACGAAACAGCTCCCAAGAAAAGAAAAGAAACCGGTAAACAGAAAACGGAAAAGCAAAGACAAGGACAATCTTCTGCGATCCGGCGGCATGTCACTGGCCGGTGTGTCGGCTGATCAAAAACGCGTAACGCCGTCGTTCGTCTCCGTGTCCCTCAGTGCTCTCGGTGGTTGATTTCTGTTGTCCGTTCTCAGTCTTTTCTCTGTGGTTCCGCGAGCGGGGCGCATTGACAGCACCGGACCGGGGCCAGACCTTCGGGGCCCTATGATCCGACCGAGCTGGGACGACTTCACGAGACTGGCCCGCGCGGGCACCCTGATCCCGGTCTGGCGCGAGTTCCTGTTCGACGCCGACACGGCGGTCACGGCGTACGCGAAGCTGGCCGGATCGGGGCCGGAGGGAAAGGGCCGGTTCGGGTTCCTGCTCGAATCGCTGGTGGGCGGCGAGAAGTGGGCGCGTTACACGTTCGTGGGCACGGCACCCCGAGGCGCATGGCGCTTGCAGGGCGGCAACCGGGTCTCGACGTGGTCACCGGAAACTGGCTGGGGCGAGGCGCGCGAGGTCGCTGACCCACTGGCGGAGCTGGACGCACGGCTGCGCCGGTTCGCGCCTGTCAGCGTGCCCGGGTTGCCTCGTTTCTTCGCCGGCGCCGTCGGGTTCCTGGGCTATGACGTGGTCCGCACGATCGAGCGACTGCCGGACGCGCCGCCCGATGATCGGGGCTGGCCCGAGGCGCTGTTGCTGTTCACGGATGTCGTGCTGGCGATCGACAACGTATTCGCCCGGGCGCATGCCATCGCAACGGTGGACGTAGCCGATGAGCCGGACGCGGCGGAGGTGCGCCGTCGCTACGACGCGGCGGTTGCACGCGTCGACGCTGTCGTGACGCGGCTGGCCGAGTCGCCCGGTCCGCGCCCGCTCGCGTTGCGCGAGCCGAGCGCGGACGCCGAATTCGTCAGCAATTACACGCAGGCGGAGTTCGAGGCGGACGTCGAACGGATTCGCGAGTACATCTTCGCGGGTGACATCTTTCAGGCTGTGCTCAGCCAGCGGCTCACGGTGCCCCTCACTGTATCGCCGTTGGATTTGTACCGTGCGCTGCGCTCGCTCAACCCATCGCCGTACCTGTATTTCCTGGAGCTGGACGGGCTGTCCATCGTTGGGTCATCGCCGGAAGTTCTCGTGCGATTGGAGGAAGGGCGTGTAACGGTGCGACCCATCGCCGGCACCCGCGCGCGCGGACGAACCGATGACGAGGACGAAGCGCTCGCCACTGAACTGCTCGCCGACGAGAAGGAGCGGGCCGAGCACCTCATGCTCGTGGACCTCGGCCGCAACGATGTCGGTCGCATCGCGCGCTACGGCACCGTCCAGGTCTCCGATTTCATGAAGGTCGAAAAGTACAGCCACGTGCTACACATCGTGAGTCAGGTGGAAGGCGAGCTTCGCGAGGGCCTGTCGGCGCTGGACGTGCTGCGCGCCTGCTTTCCGGCCGGTACGGTGTCGGGTGCGCCCAAGATCCGCGCCATGCAGATCCTGGACGAGCTGGAGCCGACACGGCGAGGCGTGTACGCGGGCGCCGTCGGTTACTTCGCGTACGGCGGCGGCGCGATGGATACGGCGATCGCGATCCGTACGCTCGTCGCGGAAGGCGGATCGGCGCACGTGCAGGCCGGCGCGGGCATCGTGGCGGACTCGGTTCCCGAGCGGGAGTACCATGAAACGCTGGCCAAGGCACGAGCTTTGTTGCGCGTCCTGCGCATGACCGGCTGACGTTAAAGCTCAGCCCGTCACTTCGAACTCCGTCTCCGTCTCCGTCGTCTCACCCGTCGTCGCATTCGTGATCACGATGTGCAGGCGATATCGGCCGGGATCGAGGTCCGATGCCACGCGTCGCACCTCGCGGACGACACCGTCGGGATCGGGCGAGGCGATGTCCTCGAAACGAAGGTCGATGTCGTCACCGCCGCCGAACAGGCCGCCGATGCGGCTCAGCAACCCTCCCTTCTTGACCGGCTCGACGCGAATGCGCGTCCGGTACGGCGCATCCGCAGGCAGGTCGTAGACCTCGTAGAACAGCATGAACGGGTTTGCAGGCCCGAAGCGGCGTGGCAAGGTCAGGGCGAGACGACGGCCGCCCCTGACGAAGTCGCCGGCCGTGTCGGGCGAGGCGAGCACGAGATCGGACACGCCGAGGCCCGGCATGATGAGGTCACGGATGCGCGTCGTTCCCGCGGCGAGCGAACCGGCGCCCGTCGTCGCATCCGTCACGACCACGCGGTGCACGGTGTGCTCGGACGGAATCACCGGCAGCGACACGTGCGTGCGCACGAAGTCCCCGGCTGCGAGTGCACGACCGGGGCGTACGCGCGCGATCGTGTCGAGCCGGGCGACGGTGCCTTGCAGCGTGTCGAGCAGGATGACGGCGAGCCGCACCGTGTATTCCGGGTCTTCCGGATCGCCGAGCGGGCTGAGCGCATCGGTCGGAATCGCGACCGCGGCGGTCAGGTCGGTTCGTGCGAACGGCGAACGGAACGCGAAGAGGTCGTAGTGGAACGCGATCGAGCGCGTGAAGCGCGGCGCGATCCAGTCACGCTCGAGTGCGCGGCGCGCGCGCTGGCGGTAATCGGCATCAGCTTCTTCGACGAGGATGCGGATCTCCGTTCCATTCAAAGCCTCGCCCGACTGGATGAGACGGCGCAAGCGCGTCGCTGCGATCTGATAGCCGGGCTCGTACGGCGCCCGGTCTTCGAGCAGCGTGGCGAGGGCAAGCTCGCGTTGCTCGGGCCGCAGTACGATGGCCGGGTCCATCGCTTGAAACACGTCGCTGACGAGGGAGAAGTCGTTCGCGCCGCGCAACGCGACGAAGTGAAAGAGCAGATTGCCTTCCGCCGTTCCGTACACCCACGACTCGTTCGGCAGGACGCCACCACCTTGCGTGCGCACGACCTGCGCCGGCAGGCCCCGGTTCAACAGCACGATCCCACGGTCATCGTAGACGGAGCCGGACGCGGCGTCGCCGAGCAGAACGCCCTGCCCGTCCACGCCGCGGCGCGAGTTGCGCAGATAGCGCCGCCGGGCCTCGGCCAGACGGCGGTAATGCTCTGCCACCCGCTCCGCTTCGGTCACGCCGCCATCCGCCGCGCGCCGGCTCCAGAAGCGGCGAAGCAACAAGCGGCGTCCGCTCGCGTCGGAGCGCTGCCACTCGGCGCGCTCGTTCGCCGCGGCGATCACATCCAGGTCCGCCCAATACCGTTCCGCGGCCGCCGCATCGAGTCGCTCGATCCCCGCGAAGTAGGCTTCCGCGCCGCGTGCTTCACCGCGGGGCTGCAGGAAATACGCGACCGCGCGGGCGTGCAGCGCACTCGCATCCGCCGGTGCATCCGCCACCGACCGATCGGCCGCGGTGGCGGCAGCCTCGTAATCGCCCAGGGCCATCTCGACATCGGCCAACGCGCGCGCCAGCTCGGGCCGCTCGCCACCCGCGGCGCGTGCGGCTTGCAGTGCTCGTTTCGCCGCCTCCAGGTCGTCGCGATCTCGCCCGTCCAGCACCGCGAGCTCGGCCAACATCACCGCGGCCGGCGCGTAAGCGGGATCGATCTCCAACGACCTTCGCAACGAGTTCCGCGCCCGCGACCGACCATCCCGGCCGAAGATCTCCGCGAAGCTCTGTGCGACGGTCACGCCGTCGAGCACTCCGCCTGGGCCGGGCACCCGCGCGCCGGGCGCGCCCGCGTGCGCGAGCGCGAGCGCGTGATGAGCACGCGCGTCCCCGCTAAACCGTTCGGTTCCGCGTTCCAGCGCTTCGTGCGCTCGACGGTAGTCCTCGCGATCGCCCGTCAGCTCGAACACGCGCAACGCGACCAGACCTCGCCCGATGACCGGGTCCGCGCTCCGCGCCTGTCCCGGAAGTGGGAAACTCCGCTCGAGTCGCATCAGCACCGGCACGTCACGAATCGCCGCCAACGTGTCCCACGTCGCGCGCACATCCCGTTGCTGCGATTCCGCCGGAACCGCAAGACCGAGCAAGCCCGCGAGCGCGAGCATCGGCTGGATTCTCATGGAAGTCTCCGGTTTCGCGTCACGACTCTGGGTGCGACGCGCGCGAGAGACGAGTTGTGGCATTGCGTCGGGTCGGTACCCCGGTCAGCACCCGAGCGTGCCGCCCGCCATCGGAACGTCGGGGTCGTGCGTCATAGAAAAGCACGGTCGTACGTTTTGTATGCAGCGGTGAATGTAAACAACCCGGGATCAATGACTTGACTACCGCCGTGAACGACACGTAATCTGCCGCGCCGGTACACGATTCGTCGCGTAAAAGAGCATAGACGAGGCGTCTATTCAAAAACCAGTCAGACCGCCCGAGTCCCGATGGGGGGACCGCGGCGGCGTTCCCGCCCTCCCCAGACAATACACCAGCCCACCGGCAGGTGTGAACCACGCTAGTAGCATCGTTCAATCTCCCGCTCGAACACATTCCGATTCGCACCACACGAGGAGGCTGCTGTATGCGGCGTAAGGCGGTCCCGTGGCTCGCCCGCGCGCTAGCCGGCTCCATGCTCCTGTTGGCATTTGGCGCTGGACCGATGTGGGCGCAGGCGACGACGGGCAAAATCCAGGGGCGCGTGACGAACGCGCAAACGGGTGAGCCGATTGCGGCAGCCCAGGTCGTCGTGGAAGGCACGACGCTCGGCAACATCACGAATGATGAAGGATTCTACTTCATCAACGAAGTGCCGGCCGGGCTGCACAACGTGCGCGCGTCGAGCATTGGATTCCGAGCGGTCGTGATCAGCGAGCAGCGCGTGCTGGCCGGGCAGACGACGACGTTGAACTTCCAGCTCGAGCAGACGGCCGTGGAGCTGGAGGCGATCACGGTGCTGGGCGAGCGGAACCCGCTGGTGCCGCGCGACCAGGTCTCCTCGAAGGCGATCGTGACCGGCGAGGCGATCGATCGGCTGCCACTCGACAACGCCGCAAGCATCATTCTGTTGCAGCCGGGCGTGATCGAGACGAACAGCGGCTTTTCGATTCGCGGCAGCCGTGAAGGCGAGGAAGCCGTGTACGTGGACGGCGTGCCGATTCGGCGGCTGCGCACGGGTGTGACGGCACCGCTCGAGCTGCCGACGAACGCGCTGGCCCAGGTCGACGTGACGACCGGTGGCTTCAGTGCGCGCTACGCGGACGCGCAATCGGGCGTGATCAACTACGTGACACGCACGGGCGGGCCGACGCTGGGGGGCACGTTCTCACTGCAGTCGGAGGATCTGTCGCCGCTCAAGTGGCGCACGGGCTGGAACCGCGCGGAGCTGAGCATCGGCGGCCCGATCCCGATCACGAACAACCTGACGTTCTTCCTGGGCGGCACGGCGGAAGGCCAGAAATACGGCCGGCTGCCGCAGGACATCGACAACGTCGGCTTCTTCATCTCGCAGGGCGTGGACACGGTGATCCGGCTGCCGCGCTCGAGTCAGGTGGCCGGCCAGTCGGACAGCGTGGATGTGGCGATCCCCAACTTCGTACGCTGGGAAAACGGCTCGCGCTCACCGACGCAACAGAGCGATGAGATCAACCTGACGGCCAAGATCTCCTGGGGTCTGCCGCGCGGCTCGAAGATCGACCTGACGTACTACAAGAACCGCGACCAGCAGCTGAGCCGCGGCCTGGGCAACCTGTACAACCCGGACGCCTGGGACGGCAGCCGCACGGCGGAAGACATTGTGACATTGGGCGGCTACTTCCTGCTGGCCCAGTCGGCCGACCAGGCGTTGGCGCTCGATCTGAAGGCCAGCTACCAGCGCGACTGGTTCCAGGCCGGCGACGTCGACAAGGCGTGGCTCGAGTCGCACCTGAATCCGGCGTTCGGCTTCAATGTCAGCAACATCGACTTCCTGCTCGATCCCGACACGCGGCCGGTCACGCGCCAGCTGGAATCGGCGATTCGGTCCGGCGTGATCCCACCGGATTCGCAGCGCCTCTTCCCGGGCCGCAGCGACCTCGGCACCGTGCAGGGTGTGCCGGGCGTACAGCAGGCGCTGCGCCTGAACCCGTACGGCATGCGCTCCGGGTGGGCGACGTCGGGCGTGGGTGGCAGCACGCAGTCGTTCAACAAGGAAACACGCTGGTACTTCAGCGGCACCGCGGACTGGCAGATGAACCGCTACAACCGCCTGTGGTTCGGCGGCGACGTGACCCTCGCGGAAACGATGTTCAACAACGTGCCGCTGTTCTCGGGCACGCAGTCGATGGGCATCTTCGAGCCGACGCGTGGCGGCCTCTTCCTGCAGGACCGCCTCGACATCGGCGATGTCGTGCTGGAGGCCGGGTTGCGCTGGGAGTACTTCGATCCCGACGGCGTCTTCCCGACCATCCCTGGCTACGTCTTCAACGTGCCGGACAGCATGAAGGCCGACTTCCTGCGGGTCCGGCCGGGCGAAGGCGCGCTGCTGGACCGGCTCGAGCCGAACGCGGACTGTGGCGGTGCGGCGACGGAGTCCCGGCGCCGTCGCACGGACGGCACGGTCGTCTGCAAGGGCAACTTCGTTCCGGCCGAGGCGAGGAGCACGCTGAGCCCCCGCCTGGCAGTGAGCTTCCCGGTCACGGCGACATCGACGTTCCGCTTCAGCTACGGCCAGAACACGCAGGTCCCGCCGCTGACCGTGGCGGGCGGCCTGTTCAGCTCGAACTACAACGACCTGCAGGGCGGCCTGGCGAACACGAACACGCTGTTCGGCCGGGACGTCGAGATCCCGCGCACCGTGCTGTTCGAAGCCGGCTACCGCCAGGTCTTCGGCGGCCGCACGGTCGTTGACGTGTCCGCGTACTCGAAGACGACGCGCAACGCGCTCACGTATCGCAAGCTGCAGTTCGCCATTCCGACGTCGGGCGCGTCCACGTTCCTGAACGTGTTGACGAACTCGGACTACTCGCTGTCGCGCGGCGTGGACGTACGCGTCGACCGGCGCTTCAGCGAAATCTCCGACCTGAGCATCAACTACTCGTACGTGGATGCTCGCGGCACGGGCTCCGAGCCGACG
>JBFJPA010000175.1:0-8702 GCA_041617355.1 Longimicrobiales bacterium | reverse complement strand
GTCGGCGAAGGCATCGTCTCGACGATCGGCTCGGCCACATCGCATAAGGCCGTGCTCGAGAATCCGGACAACATCTCGAAGACGGTGCTCGGCAAGGGCCTCGACGCCGGCACGGCGTACGAGATCCTTTCGATCGACATCGCGGACGTGGACGTCGGCAAGAACATCGGCGCGGAGCTGCAGACCGATCAGGCCGAGGCCGACAAACGCATCGCTCAGGCCAAGGCCGAAGAGCGACGCGCCATGGCGGTCGCACACGAGCAGGAAATGAAGGCGAAAGTGCAGGAAATGCGCGCCCACGTCGTCGAGGCGGAGGCCCAGGTCCCGCTCGCCCTCGCCGAAGCGTTCCGCAGCGGCAACCTCGGCGTCATGGACTACACGCGCTACCGCAACATCGTCGCCGACACCGAAATGCGGAAAGCCATCGCGAGCGGCGACGATTCCGGCGGCACGTCGGGCCGTTGAGGCGTTGAGCGGTGGAGTTCTTCGCGATCCTGGTGATCCTGGCGATCCTGTCGCGGCTCATCGAGGCCGCGCGGGGTGGCACGCGACCGCCGCCCGGGCCGCGGCCGCCCGTGCCGCGGCGGCCCGGCTCGTTACCGCGCGAGCGAACGGAGCAGGGTGGGGATTCACCGGCCCGATCGGAGTCACCCGCGGCCGACATGATCCCGGACGACCTCTGGGAGTTGCTGACGGGCCAAAAACGGCAGCCGCCGGCGCCGCCGCCCGCGCCGGCCCCACCGGCCAAGGTGGCGACTCCGCAGCGTACGGGCCGGCTCAGCCAGCCGAGGAGACCGCCGGTTCTCGACGAGGAAGTCGAGCAGCCGCGGACGCTGCGCGACGAGGATGCCGAGGCCGAGCAGTTTTTGCGCAGTCACCGGCGTGATGTTTCCGGCGAGATCGACGCAGTGCTCGCGGAGCAGCGCGCCGTGGTGGCCGGCCGAGCGCCCGCGAAGGTCGTCCGGACCGCATCGCTCGAGGTGGAGCCGCCGCCCGAGCCCGAGCGGCACCGCCAGTTCCACGAGAAGATCGATCGGCCCGTCGCCGCAGCGGCCCAACCGATCCCGATCGCCCGCTCCCTTGGCCTCACCAATACCCGGGATCTGCGACGCGCCCTCGTGCTGCGCGAGGTGCTCGGTCCGCCGAAGGCCTTGGAGGAGCCCGGTCCCGTCGATTAGCTTTGCGCGGCACAGGACGTGCCCTCGCCGGGGTGGCGGAACGGCAGACGCAGGCGACTCAAAATCGCCCGGGCGCAAGCCCATGTGGGTTCGAGTCCCACCCTCGGCATTTCCTGGTTCCTTGAGCGTCGCCGCCGACGGCGTGCGCCGGGCGGGTCGGTCCCCGCTCGTGAGGAGTGGCATGACGGTAAGGACGGCAAAGGCATCGATCCTCGTCCTCGTACTGGCTTTCGGGGCCGGTGCGTGCGAGGACATGCCTGCCGGTCCCGGTGGGCTCGAGGGCATCACGCAGTCTGACGGCGTGGACGGCAACGCCGGGTTGTCCCTGCGCGATCTCTTCGCGGCTGCCGTGTTCCGCGTGCAGCGCGAGGAGGGAAGCGACAGCGCCATGGCCGTTCTGAGCCGCTGGCGTGATGCGCGGAGCGATGAGGGGGATGAGGCCGCGGCGCGCGATCCCGAGGTCCGTGCGGTCGAGGCTTCCACGGTCCTCAAGGTCTTCGGTCCGGGCCTTGTCGAGCACGCGACCGCCGTGGTCGGCCTCGAGCTGGCGGAGACACAGGCGAAGGCGGAGCGCGCGAAAGTCGTCGGTCGCAATGACCGCGGTCTCCAGTCCGCGCTCGACTCGGCGGCAGCCGCGTTGTCGACGGCGCGGGCCGCGCGCGAGGGCACGCCGATTCGTGCGCTCCTCGCCCTCGACGACGCGGCCGAACGCCTGTCCCGAGCCCGCCGCGTCCTGGCCGACGCCGAGCGGTTTCCGACCCTCGACGAGTTGTATCGCCGGGCACTCGAGCAGGCCGGGGAGGCAGCCGGCCCCACGCGAGCCGAGGACGCCCGCCTGATCGACGCAGCCGACCGCGCCCAGATCGAAGGCGACCTGGCCGGCCGTTATGAACGACTGCAGGCGCTTCGCAGCCACAGGGCCGATTTCGCCGTCGGCGTCCTCGGCGATACGGTCTGCACGCGCCTGCTTGCCGATGTCACGGCAGGGCTGGACGAGCTGGACGCCGTGCTCACCGGTCTGGACCGTTCCGGCGCCGATGTCCTCCGCGACCGACGCATGCTCGAAACCGCGAGCAACATCCGGGACCGCGCGGCCGCCGCACTCGAGGCCGGACACCCGTCTCTGGCACTCGATCTCGGCACCCACGCCGCGAGTCTCCTCGACGAGCTCCGCCGCCGCCGCGACCGCTGATCCGTTCGCGCACGCACGCGTAGCGCGCGTACTTGCACGCCGCGCGCGTGGCCGGATAGTTTCCGCCGCGCCTGGCCGGTGGCAGTCACGGGGGCAGGCCTCTCCGCACCGCGCGGAGACGCGGCCCCTGTGTTTTTTGGGCCCGGTGAACATGACGCGCCGAGGAGCGGAGACTCGATGTCCGGCAAAGGGTTGGAAGGCGTCGTCGCGGCGGAGACGACGATCAGCAAGGTATTCGGCGAGGAAGGCAGACTGATCTACCGCGGGTACTCGATCGAAGATCTCGCGGAGAACACGACGTTCGAGGAAGTTTGCCACCTGCTCTGGTACGGGGACCTCCCCACGTCGGCACAGCTCGGCACGCTCCGGGCTCGTCTCGTCGAGGGCGCGACGGTGCCCCGCCAGGTCTTCGACATCATTCGCCTCGCGCCGGCGCAGACGCACCCCATGGCGCAGCTGCGCACGGCTGTCTCCGCACTGGCGCACTTCGACCCGGACGCCGAGGACAACAGCGCGGACGCGAATCTCCGCAAGGCGATTCGACTCACGGGCCAGGCCGTGACGCTGACGGCGGCGATCGACCGGATCCGCAATGGCAAGGATCCGCTTCAACCGCACAGTGAATTGACGCTCGCGCAAAACTTCCTGTACATGCTGCGCGGGACGGAACCCGATGAGCTGTCGGCCCGGATCATCGACGTCGCGCTCACGCTCCATGCCGAGCACGGCATGAACGCGTCGACCTTCTCCGGCCGCGTGACGGCTGGCACACTCTCGGACATGCACAGTGCCATCACGTCTGCGATCGGCACGTTGAAAGGCCCGCTGCACGGCGGCGCGAATGAACGCGTCATGCGCATGCTCGAGCAGATCGGGACGCCGGACAACGCGGCGCAGTGGGTGAGCGGCGCGCTGACGCGCGGCGAGAAGATCATGGGCTTCGGTCATCGCGTCTATCGCACGCTCGATCCGCGCGCGCCCATTCTGAAGCGCCTGGCGGGCGAGTTGAGCGAACGTGCCGGCGATAGCCCGTGGCTTGCCATCTCCGAGCGCGTGCAGTCCACGGTGCGCGAGGAAATGGACAAGAAGAACAAGCAGATTTATCCGAACGTGGACTTCTTCAGCGCTTCCGTCTATTTCACGCTCGGGATTCCGACGGACCTGTTCACCAACGTATTCGCCGTCGCGCGCATGTCCGGCTGGACGGCCCACGTGATGGAGCAACACGCGGACAACCGATTGATCCGGCCGCGTGCAGATTACCAGGGACCCGCGCATCGGGAGGTCGTGCCGATCGCCCAGCGCGGCTGAGGGAGGGGAGCATGGGCGGAGACTATACGTACGCAACGGTGCCGACGGACGGTGAGCCGATCGGCAAGAACGAGAATGGGCTGGTCGTCGGCGACCGGCCCATCGTGCCGTTTATCGAAGGCGATGGCACGGGTCCCGACATCTGGCGGGCGACTCGCCACGTACTCGATGGCGCCGTCAAGGAGGCTTACGGCGGACGTCGCGCCATCGCGTGGATGGAGGTCCTCGCGGGGGAAAAGGCGAATCGTGAAACGGGCGAGTGGCTGCCCGGCGAGACGCTCCGCGCACTGCGTCAGTTCAAGGTCGGCATCAAGGGCCCGCTCACGACGCCGGTCGGAGGCGGCATCCGTTCACTCAACGTAACCTTGCGCCAGGTGCTCGACCTGTACGCCTGCATTCGCCCCGTGCGCTGGATTCCCGGCGTACCCTCGCCCATGAAGCATCCAGAGCGCGTGGACGTCGTGATCTTCCGCGAGAACACCGAGGACGTTTACGCCGGCATCGAGTGGGCGGCCGGAAGTCCCGCGGCCGACCGCGTCCGGAGTTTCCTGGTCGACGAGTTGGGCGCGGACATCCGCGAGAACAGCGCGATCGGTGTGAAGCCGATGAGCGCCTTCGGGTCGAAGCGTCTGATCCGGTCCGCCATTCGCTACGCGCACCAGCGCGGGCGGAGCTCGGTCACGCTCGTGCACAAAGGCAACATCATGAAGTTCACGGAAGGCGCGTTCCGTGACTGGGGGTACGAGCTGGCGCGCGAGGAGTTCGGCAACGATACGATCGCGGAGTCGGAGCTGAAGGGCGGCACCGACCGTCGCATCGTCATCAAAGATCGCATTGCCGACGCGATGTTCCAGCAGCTGCTCCTGCGGCCGGAAGAGTACTCGGTGCTCGCGATGCCCAACCTGAACGGTGACTACATGTCCGACGCGGCGGCCGCACAGGTGGGCGGCCTGGGCATGGCGCCCGGCGCGAACGTGGGCGATGAGGCGGCCGTGTTCGAGGCCACGCACGGCACCGCGCCGAAGTACGCCAACCAGGACAAGGTGAATCCGGGCTCGCTCATCCTGTCCGGCGTGATGATGCTCGAGCACATGGGCTGGGACGATGCCGCGAAGCTGGTGGTGAAGGGGCTGGAGGGTGCTGTCGCGAACCGAACCGTCACGTACGATCTCGAGCGGCAAATGGACGGGGCCACGTTGGTCTCGACGTCGGAATTCGCCGAGAAGATCGTCGAGAACATGTAGAGGTCGTAAATGGCGGAGGCAAAGGTTGGGGTGGTGCGGTCGTCCATCGACGAGCTTCGCACACCGATTCTCGCGGCGTTCCGTTTCGAGGACGACGACGGCGTGTCCGCTCCGCTCGATGCGCTCGACCGACGCCTGGACGGCGCGCTGCGACGGCTTCTCGAGCGTGGCGATTTCCGCGGCCGCAAGGACGAAACCGCGGTGCTCTACGGCGCGACGTCCGCGGGGCCCGACCGCGTCGTGCTCGTCGGGCTCGGCAAGAAGTCGAAGTTCTCGGCGCAGTCGCTGCGGCGCGGCGTCGGTCTCGCCGTCCGGCAGGCGGAACGGTTGCGCGTCCGTGACATCGCGCTCGTGCTGCACGGTCTCGAGGTCGGCACCGAAGCGGACGCCGAAACGCTCGCCGCGGCTGCCGTCGAGGCCGGCATTATGGCCGCGTGGGATTGGCGCGACCTGAAGACGTCGAGCGACGAGCCGCCGCCCGTCAACGTAGCGGAGATCACGCTCCTGGCGCTCGATGAAACGGAGGAGGCGATTTGCCGGCGGGCTGCGGCGCGCGGCGAGGTCCTGGGCCGCGCCGCGAACTTCGCGCGCGACCTCGCCATCCGGCCCGGCAACATCGCGACGCCGACCTTCCTCGCGGAAACGGCGCGCAACCTGGGCGAACGGTACGGCCTGACGACGACGGTCCTCGACCGCGCCGCCATGCAGCGGGAAGGCATGAAGGCGTTGCTCGCGGTCGCACAGGGGTCCGAGGAAGAGCCGCGCTTCATCGTGCTCGAGCGCCGGTCCGGCAAGGGCAAGCCCGTCGTCATCATCGGCAAAGGCGTGACCTTCGATTCCGGCGGCATCTCCATCAAGCCGGCGGAGCGGATGGAGGAGATGAAGTTCGACATGTCGGGCGCCGCGGGGGTGCTCGGCGCAATGCAAGGCATATCCGAGCTGGATCCTGCCATCGATGTGGTCGCGCTGGTGCCGGCGACCGAGAACTTGCCGTCGGGCCGGGCCGTGAAGCCCGGTGACGTCATCGGCTCGCTGTTGGGCAAGACGATCGAGGTCATCAACACGGATGCCGAGGGCCGCCTCATCCTCGCCGACGCGCTCGCGTGGGCTCGCCGCTACGAACCCGCCGCCATGGTGAATGCTGCGACGCTGACGGGTGCGATCGGCATTGCGCTCGGCCACCACGCCATCGGCGTGATGGGCAACAACGACGCACTGATCGAGGAAGTGCGGGCGGCGGGCCAGCGCAGTGGCGAACGGTGCTGGCCACTCCCCCTCTGGGACGAATACCGCGCACAGCTCGACAGCCCGGTCGCCGATCTCAAGAACACCGGCGGCCGCCCGGGCGGCTCCATCACCGCCGGCTGGTTCCTGCGCGAGTTCGCCGGAGAGGTTCCGTGGGTGCACCTCGATATCGCGGCGACTGCGTACCGCGACGAGCCGGCCGCGCCGTATCTGCGCAAGGGACCGACCGGCGTGCCAGCGCGACTTCTCATCGAGTGGGTCCAGTCGCGCGTTCCGGCATGACCCTCGGTTGGCGCGGCCTGTGTGTCGCCGTCGGCGTTGCCGCCTGTGTGACGTCCGCCCCGGCCCAGGCGCAGGTCCGGGACACGACCCGTGTGCGCGCGGACACGCTCGCCGCCGACACGCTCGGCGTCCAGCCGGAAGACACGGTGCGTGTGCCGCCGCCTCGCTTCGTCAGGCTGCCCGGCGCCGATACAGTTCCGGATGCCGCGCGTGCAATCTGGCGCTGGGACCGCGACGAGCTGCTGCGCGCCGCGACGTTCACACTCGCCGACCTGCTGGCGTCGGTTCCGGGCGTGATGGCGTATCGGAGCGGACTCGGGTTGCAGCCGGAGGCGGCCGGTGCGCTCGGCGGGGCCGGTGGCCGCATCGAGATATTCCGCGACGGGTTCCCCATCGATGCGCTCGACGAAGCCGCGTTCGATCTGTCCCGCATCTCGCTGATCGAAGTCGAAGAAGTCACCGTGGAGCGTCGACCCGACGTCGTACGCGTCCATCTCGTGACGACGGCACCGGTGGACGCCCGCGCCTATTCGCGCGTCGAAGCCGGCGTCGGCGAGCCGGAGCTGCAGTTGTTCCGCGGCCTGTTCCTGACGCCCCACTTCATCGTGGGCCCGCTGAGCCTCGCCGTGGAACGAATCGATACGGACGGCGAGGGTCGCCGCGAGCCGGCCGACGGGTTCGCGGGCTGGGCCAAATGGGGCTGGCTGCGCGAAGACCGGGGCGTCCAATTCGAGGTCTGGCAGAGCTCGATCAATCGCGAGCCGAACGTGCCGTGGCCGACGAAACACGTGCGGCGTGACCTGCTGCTGCGCGCGCGCAACCGGTTCGCGGATGGCCTGGTCGCCGAAGCCTACGCCGCACAATCGAACATCGAAGAAACGTCACTGGCGCCGCTGCCCGACGGCGACACGCTGGGTGCGCCAGTCTTCGATCGCTCGTCCCGCCAGTACGGGCTGCGCGCCGCATTCGAGCGTGGCCCGCTGCTGCTGGAAGGCGCGGCGCGCACACGGTCCGCGGAGTCGCTCCCCAGTTTCGAGGTGGAAGCCGCAGGACGCACGCGTCTGCTGGGCTCGCGCCTCGGCGCCGGCGGGGGACTGACGTACGCGTCCTGGCGCGATGCCGATGCCACCCTCGCCGTGCGCGGCCACGTCGACTTCCGACCCGTTGGGTTCGTCCGTGCCTTCGCCGAGATGACGGGCGGCGTCCGGGGTGTCGCGCGCTTCCCGGACGCGCTGGCGCCGTCCGATACGGCACCGCCGGTCGATCCCGACTTCACGCCCATCCGGTCGGACCTCACGTCGTTGCGCCTGGGCGCCGAGCTGCAGCGCGACCGCTTGCAGCTCGCGGGCGCGCTCATCGACCACTCGGTCGACTCCGTCGCCGTCTTCGCTCTCCCCTTCGATACCGTTGCGCGTGCGCTGCCGGGCGGGGAAGGCCGCGCCTGGGAGGTGTGGGGAAGGGCCGACCTCGCCCGTTTCTGGGGTGGCTCTCTCTACCTCGAAGGCAGTTGGCTCACTTGGTTCGACGGAACGCCATGGGTCTACAGACCGGCCGACCGCGGCATCGTGTCCGCCGGCATCCACATCGTGCCCCTGCAGTCGGGCAACCTGGAAGTGCGTGGCAGGCTCTGGGTCGATCGCCGGGGAGAAACGGCGTACCCCGCGCGCGACGAGTCGGGCGCACCCACCATCGCAACGCTCGCGTCTCGCGCGCTCGTGCACGCCGATCTGTTCATCCGCATCATCGACGTCCGCATATTCGCACGGTTCGAGGATTGGCGCGGGGAGGGCATCAACGACATTCCGGGCCGCACGATTCGGGGCCCGCGCATCTTTTACGGCGTCAAATGGCACTTCTGGAACTGACCCTCCGGGCTCAGCAAACGACCGTGTCCCGCGCTATCTTGTTGCGCCCCTTGATGGAGTCGGGCTGCGGCGCTGCCGCGATTGACCCGGAACCCGGCTGCGTCTACTCTCAAAGGCTACGGGAGCGGCGATGATCCGGAGCATGACAGGGTTCGGAGACGCGGAGCGCGAGACGCCGGCAGGGCGTCTGCGCTGCGAGATCCGGACGGTGAACCACCGCTTCTTCAGCGTGAACCTGCGCCTGTCGCGGGCTCTCGAACGCTTCGAGCCGAGCGTTCGCGATTGGCTGCGCGGCGCAATGCCGCGTGGCCACGTCAACTGTTCGATCCGGCTCGAATCCATGGCGGCCGAAGATGGCGCGATCGGGCTCCGCCTCGACGAGGCG
>JBFJPA010000174.1:0-8711 GCA_041617355.1 Longimicrobiales bacterium | reverse complement strand
GTGGAAGGTGCGGACGACGCCGTCGGTCACCTGTCGAACGAGTTGGTATCGGTCGTTGAACTCGGCGCCGGTCATGCGTACGCGGGGGCTGTGATGGGTGCGCGGTTCGAGAAGGACGGGCCCGCTTCTGTTCCGGCTCCTGAGGCTTCCGTATGATACTACCCGGCCTATCCCGGCGGGGCAAACCATGTCGCGTCGTCGCACGAGGCCGCACCCATCCGAACCGCCCGGAGGCGCGCATCGTGAGGCTGCTCTCTCGTGTCGTCTGGAGCGAGGGCATGCATCTCGCCCAGCACCACTTCCAGGCGCAGAGCCGCTACTTCGAGGATCTCACCGCGTTCACGCTGTCGAGCGTGTTCTTCCGGCCCTACGGGCTGGTCGCGCTCGAGCTGGACGCGGATGCCCTTTCGAACGGGACCGTCTCCGTCGTGCACGGCCGGGGCGTCATGCCCGATGGCACGCCCTTCCACTTCCCACACGACCCGCTGCCCGAGCCGCTCGACATCCGGGCGCTCTTTTCACCCACTCACGACGCGCACCGGGTTCTGCTCACGTTGCCCGCATGGCGGCCCGAGAAAGCGAACTGCGCGCTCGACGGGGAGCGGCCCGACCTGCGCTTTCGATCCGAGGACCAGCAGGTTTCGGACGAAACGACCGGTCGCGATGCGCGCAGCGTATTGCTCGCGCGCAAGAACTTCCGGCTCGCGCTCGACGATGCTGCGGCGGAGCCGGACACCGTCGCGCTGCCGCTCGCGCGCGTTCGGCGAGACGGCGCCGGACATTTCATCTACGACCCGTCCTTTGTGCCGCCCTGCCTCCAGATCGGCGCGAGCGCGCGACTCGTCGACCTGCTCTCGCGGCTCGTCGGCATTCTCGAGGCGAAGGCCGAGGCCATGACGGCCGAGCGCTCCGCCGCAGGCACGGACCTCGCCGAGTATGCGTCGCGCGAGGTGGCCAGCTTCTGGCTGTCGCACGCGATTCACTCCGCCGCGGCGCCGCTCCGGCATCACCTGACCACGCGCGCCGCGCATCCCGAACAACTGTACAACGAGCTGGCTCGGCTCGCGGGCGCGCTCTGCACGTTTGCGCTGGACGCGCACCCGCGCGACCTGCCGCTCTACGACCACGACGAGCCCGAGGGCACGTTCGATGGCCTCGACCGGTTCATTCGCAGACACCTCGATGTCGCGATCCCCACGAACACGGTGCGCATCCCGCTCGCGCCGGCCCGGCCGCACGGCGTCAGTGAAAAAGAGATGGTGCTCGTGCCCGGCGGCGAGGCCGATTCCCCGTTCCACCTCGGCACCGTCGCGGACCGCCGCGTGTTCGGCCGCGCGCACTGGTACCTCGGCGTGCGCTCCAGCGCATCCAGTGCCGATGTCATTGCACGCGTTCCGCGACTCGTGAAGATCTGCTCCGCGAAGTACATCGTGCGATTGGTCAAGTCGGCGTATCCAGGGCTGGGCATCGAGCACGTGCCAAGCCCGCCGGCCGAGCTGGCACCCCGCATCAACACCACGTACTTCCGCGTGCGACCTGTCGACCCCTGCTGGCCGGCCATTACCGACACGGCCGAAGTCGGGCTCTACGTTCCGGCGGCCATCCCGGATGCCGAGGTCGAGCTCGTGGTCGTGCTGGACGAGTGACGAGCCCATGACGTCGATGACGGAAGCCCATCCGGCCATGCGCCGCGGCCACCTGGCGCTGGCCCTGCAAGAGGCGTTCACGGTCGCCGTCCGCCTGCGTGCGAACCGACAGGTCGCCGCGGACGCGGACGCGTTTCGGGCCCAGATCAAGCAACTGCTCGGCGCCGCGGACAAAGACGCGCGCCGGACCGGTTACGACGGCGATACCGTGCGCCTCGCGATCTACGCGTTCATCGCGTTCCTCGACGAGAGCGTGCTGAACGCATCGCAGCCGATGTTCGCGACATGGTCGCAGCAGCCGCTGCAGGAGGAAGTTTTCGGCGACCACGTCGCGGGCGAAAACTTCTTTCGTCACCTCGCGGACCTGCTCGGCCGTCAGGATTCCGAGGACCTCGCCGACCTGATCGAGGTCTTCCAGATCTGCCTGCTGCTCGGCTTCCGCGGCAAATACGCGGCGAATCCGGCGGGTCTCCAGAGCATCACGGCGATGGTGCACGACAAGATCCGTCGCATTCGCGGCGGCACGCCGCCGCTGGCTCCGGACTGGGCGCTGCCGACCGGTGAGGCGCCGCCGGCGGCCGTGGACCGCTGGATGCCACGACTCGCCGCTCTTGCGCTGGGCACGCTCGTCTTCGCCGCCGTGTTGTTCCTGATCTTCCAGATCTCGCTCCGCGGCGGCGTCGGCGATGTGCGTGCGCTCGTCGCGTCGATGATGCCCCGATGACCTCTCACCCGCGCACGAGCCGCGTGTCGGCCTGGATCCGGATCGGCCCATGAATCGAATGAGTGTGTCGTGGCTGGTCGGGATGGCCTTCGTCTTCGTCTTCGCGTTTCTCGGCAACACGCTGCCCCGTTGGCTCGGCCTCGGCCCGCCGTTCTTCTGGATCCTGCGCATCGTCATCTGGGTGCTCGGCCTCGTCGCCGCCGTGCTCGTGTTGCTCTTCCTGCGAGCGCGCGCCAAGGGCCAGCCCAAACGAGACGACGAAGTCGATCACGCCATCGACACGGCGAAGAAGCGGCTGCCGCAGGGCACGAAGCTCGGCAAGGCGCCGGTCCTGCTCGTGATTGGGCCGGCCAGCTCCGCCAAGACGACGATCGTCCAGCGCAGTGGCATCGAGCCCGAGCTGCTCGCGGGCGAAGTCCAGCGCAACGAGCAGGTGGTGCCGAGCCTGGTCAACCTCTGGTACGCGTCGGGCAACATCGTCGCCGAAGCCGGTGGCCAGCTGCTCGAGGACGAAGCACGCTGGGCCCGGCTGCTTGCGAAGCTTCAGCCGAACCGCGTCGCGGCCGTGTTCGCGCGCGGCAGACAGGCGCCGCGTGTCGCCGTCGTCTGCGTGAGCTGCGAGGAGCTCGCCAAGCCCGGCGCCGCACAGGCCGCCGTGACCACCGCCCAGACGTTGCGCCAGCGCCTCGTCGACGCGGCGAACCGGTTCGGCATCCGCCTGCCCGTCTACGTGCTCTTCACCAAGGCCGACCGGCTTCCCTACTTCACGGACTTCGTGCGCAGCTTCACGCGCGACGAATCCGCGGCTGTGCTCGGCGCGACATTGCCGCTCGCGGCGCCGGTCGATTCGGGCCGCTACAAAGAGGCCGAGAGCGCACGCGTCGGCAATGCATTCGCGCGCATGCTGCACACGCTCTCGCTCTGGCGGCTCGAAGTGTTGCCGCGCGAGACGACCGAAGATGTCCGGGCCGGTGCCTACGAGTTCCCGCGCGAGCTCGGCAAGCTGTCGTCCGTCGCGACGCAGTTCCTCGTCGAGCTGTGCCGTCCCGGCCAGATCGGGACCTCGCCGTTCCTGCGTGGCTTCTACGTCACGGGCGTGCGTCCCATCGTCGTCAGCGACACACCCCAGGTCGTGGCGCCACCGCCGGTGCCCGGCACGGGCGCCGTCGACGCGACCTCCGTCTTCGATCCGCGCGCCATGCTCGCGGCCGCCCAACAGGCGGCCGCCGCGCCGGCCGGCTCGCGACGCGTCCCCGACTGGACGTTCCTGCCCCGCCTCTTCAAGGAGATCATCTTCGCCGACCGCATGGCGATGGCGGTGACCGGCGGCGGCAAGCGCGTCAACCTGCTGCGGCGCGTTGCCCTGGCGGCGGCGAGCGCCGTGTTCCTCATCTTCTCGATCGGCTTCTTTACATCGTGGCTGAGCAACCGCGGGCTGCTGCGAGACGCGCGGACGGGTGCGGCCATCGTGCAGGGTGTCGACCTGACCGGCACGAATCCGACAGCGACCGACCTCGCACGGCTCGATACCGTGCGGCTCACGTTGTCCCGACTGCGCGCGTGGGACACGACGGGTGCTCCGCTGCGGTACCGCTGGGGGCTCTACTCCGGTGACAACGTGTTACCCGAGGTTCGCAGCCTCTACTTCCACCGTTTCGGTGCGATGCTGTGGCGCGACACCCACGGCAACCTGCAAACGTACCTTGCCGGGCTGCCCGATACGCCGACCGTCACGGAGCTGTACGACACGGCCTTCGCGGCACTGAAATCGTACTTGATCATCACGGAGCATGCGGACCGGAGCACGCGCGACTTCCTCGCACCCTGGCTGCTGCAGTTCTGGAGGGCACCGCGGTCGGCGGACGAACAACGGGTGTCCCTGGCCTCTGCGCAGTTCGACGTCTACGCCGACGAACTGCGCTTCGGAAACCCCTACAATGCGCCGGCCGATGCGGCGCTCGTCGCGGACGCACGCGCTCTGTTGCGCCAATTCGGCGAAGGCGATCGACTCTATGGAGCACTCGTCAACCAGGTCTCGCGCGAGGTACCTCCAGTCCAGTATCACCGCGTCGTCACCGGCGCGACCGACCTGATCCGGAACAGCTACACCGTGCCCGGTGCGTTCACGAAAGAGGGTTGGGCGCTGGTCCAGACAAGTCTCGAGAACCCTGATCGATTCCTCGCGGGTGACGCCTGGGTGCTCGGGACCGACCCGGGCTCGAGCGCGCAGGCGCGCACACTGGCGAACGATTTGCGACGGCGCTACGAAGCGGATTACGTCCGTCACTGGATGGAGTACTTGCGCGCATCCGGCGTTCAGGTCGGTGGCGGCGCACGCGGCGCGTCGCGCGCGATCGAGCGTCTCGGCAGCAACGACTCTCCCTTGCTGCACCTGCTCGCAATCGCGTCGCGCAATACGTATGTCGATACGACGGTGATCGGTCCGGCTTTCGCGCCGGTCCACCAGGTCTCGCCGCCGACCGTGACGGATCGGCTGGTCGTGCCGGAGAATCAACCCTACATCGCGGCGCTCGCCGGCCTGGCGACGGCGCTCCAGGGGCTGGCGGAGGCGCGAACGCCCGCCGAGACGCAGGGCGCGGCGCCGCAGGCCGAAGGCGCGGAGCGCAGCGTGCGCGACGCGGTCGCCAACCTCGCCCGCGCGTTCCCGACGCAAGGCAACGCGCAGCCGGTCGGTCAGGAGGTCGAGCGCTTGCTCAATGCCCCCGTTTCGCCCGTGCGCGGTATCGTCGCGTCGGCCGGCGCCGCCGGACCGAACGCCGCCGGTGATTCGTTCTGCCGCGACGCCGCGTCCGTGCTCGCGAAGTATCCGTTCAACCGAAACGCGCCGGAGACCAATGCCGCTTCGATGGACGAGGTCAATCGCGTGTTCAAGCCGGAAAACAGCGCGTTCACGTTGCTCGTGCAATCGATCGGCGAGCTGGTCGTCCGCATCGGGAACGAATACCGGCCCGCGCCGGGTGCGGCGCTGCAGCCGCGCACGCAGTTCCTGAACATGCTGAATCAGATCGGCCGCATCTCCGCGGGTCTCTACCCGAACAACGCGCAGGAGCCCACGGTGCCGTTCGTCATCACGCCGCAGGCAGGCTCGTTCTCGAGCATCACGCTCAACATCGACGGCGCCAGCCATACCGTCACGCCGACGGACCGGCGAGTGGGCAGCTTCACCTGGCGCCTCAGCCAGGGTCGGACAGCACAGGTGGCCGGCCGAATCGGAGAAGGCCAGCCGACGGACTTGATCGTCGCGAATGGGCCCTGGGCCATCTTCGAATTGTTCGGCCGGGCGCAGTGGCGGAGCAATGCGGGCGGGCGACATCAGTTGACCTGGCAGGTCAATCCGGGTGGCTCGTTCCAGGCCGAATTGAGCTTTCCCGGCGGCATTCCCATTTTCGACCCCAACGTGATCGCCGGCATCTCCTGCGTTGCTCGCGTCGTTCAGTGAGCAACCCGCGAGCCGGCCGTATCGGGAGTCACCGCATGCGCGTAAACACCGTTCTCTCCGTGTTGGCCGCGGCCCTCGTCCTGACCGGATGCGGCCGCGGCGGCGGCGCCGCGGCTCCCCAGCCGATGGCCCCGTATCCAGCGCCCGTACGTATCTATTATGACGACACGGGTGGCATCGCGGACTCGTTGCGTCTCGTCGTCAAGGACGCGGCGGAGTTCGAGCGGGTCTGGCAACGCGCGACGTCGCGGCAAACCTCGCCGCCGCCACCTGCGTCCGTCGACTTCAATCGGGACATGGTTCTCGTCGTCGGCGCGGGTCGGCTCACGCCGGGCGATCAGATCACCGTCGATAGCGTGGGCCTTACCCGAGCCATGAACGCCGCCGGTCGCATGGTGGAATTGCTCAGCGTCGTCGTGAAGACGACGACGGCATGCGAACGGATCGCGTTCGACGCGTATCCGCTGGAGATCGTGCGCGTACGTCGTTTCGACGGTGAGGTCCGCTTCGTCGAGAACCGGGTTCAGGCGCAGAACTGCCGCGACGGGCCGGAGCCCATCCCATGAGCGAGGATCCTGGCGCCGGACTGGTCGGCACGACGCTCGCCGGCCGCTACCGCGTGCTCCGTAAGCTCGGTGAGGGCGCGATGGGCGCCGTTTACCTGGCGGAGCACGTGCACATGGGCCGCCAGGACGCCATCAAGGTGCTGCGTGACGCGCTCGCCTCCGACCGCGAAGCGCTCGCCCGCTTCGAGCGCGGCGCGCGCAACGTATCCAAGATCACGCACCCGAACGTCTGCGCCATCTACGACTTCGCGGAGGCGGCCGAAGGCCTGCGCTTCGTCGCCATGGAGTACATCGCCGGTCCGACGTTGAAGCACGTCATCGAGCGCGAGGGTGCGTTGCCCATGGAACGCGCCGTCGACATCGCCGCGCAGGTCGCCGCCGCACTCGACGCCGCCCACTCCGCCGGCATCGTCCACCGCGACCTGAAGCCCGGCAACATCATGTTGCTCGAGGGCAAGGGCGGCCGTGACATCGTCAAGGTGGTGGACTTCGACATCGCGAAGGGCTCGGAAGGCGGCGAGGAGGTGACGCGGCTGGGCTTCGTGATCGGCACGCCCGAGTACATGAGTCCCGAGCAGCTGATGGGCGAAGAGCTGGATGGCCGAAGCGACGTCTACTCCGCGGCGCTCGTGCTCTTCCGCATGCTCACGGGTGCGTTGCCGTTCCACGCGGCCGACACGCAGGACATGATGATCGCGCGACTGACCTCGACGCCCCTGCGTCTCGATCAGGCCGCGCCCGGGAAGGCGTTTCCCGAGGCGCTGCAGCATGCGATCGAGCGCGCGTTGCAACGCAAGGCGGCGGACCGTCAGCCCGATGCCGAAACCTTTGGCCGCGAGATTCGCGCGGCGTTGAGTGGCGCTCCGGGAGTCGCGCCCGTGACGGTACCGCCCACGCGGACGGCCGTGGCAACGCCGGTTCCCGGCACCGCGGAGATCGCGGCACCGCGCACGGCCTCCACTGGCGGCGGTAACCGACAGCGGCTCCTTTGGTACGGTGGCATGGCCGCCGTTGCCGTGACCGCCGTGATCGTCGGAGTCCTCATCAGCGGCCAGGACCCTGCACCGATCAACAACATCGAGCCGTTCGGCAACACGGTCACGAATGGGGATTCGGGTGAGATCCGGCCGGACACGGGCGGAGGAGGAGAAAACGTCGACTCGACTCCGACTCCGACTCCGCCGCCACCGCCACCGCCACCGCCGCCGCCGCTTACGATCGAGGCGTCCGCGGTTTCCGGCATTCTGCTCGACTTCAACGAGCGCGTGCTGGCCGAGTCGCCGCCAGCGCGGACGCAGCTGATCGGCATCCGCGACACACTCGAGGTGATCTGGAGGCAGACGACGAACCCGGGGCAGCGGCGCGTGACCGCGCGACTGTACGCATACGTATACCTGCACCTCGGTCAGCGGGATCAGTGCGACCGCTGGATCCAGGAGCTGCGCGACGCGGGTGGCGATGCCACGGAAATCAACCTCCTCGTGACCCGCTGCGGAGGACAGCAGCCGTGACGGTCTCGGTCGCCCGTCCGATTCGTGTGGTCGTCGCCGGCCTCACCGATCGCGGCCGCCAGCGGGCCGAGAACCAGGATGATTTCCTGGTCGCGGACCTGACCGTGCCGCCGAACGAGGGTGGCCTGCTGATCCGACCGGAAGACGGATCGGACACGGGCTCGCCGCGCAACGTGAGCGTTGGACCGCGCGGAGCGTTGCTCATCGTGGCCGATGGCATGGGTGGCGGCGCCGCCGGCGGCTTGGCCAGCCGGCTCGCCACGCTGTGGATTTATCAGGAGCTGCAGGCGGCGTGGGGCCGCGAGCGGACCTTTGCGCCCGACCGGTTCGCCGCCTGTCTGAGCCTGGCGCTGACACGCGCGAACGCGCGCATCTTCCAGCAGTCGATGGACAACCCGGACTTCCGCGGCATGGGCACGACGGCGACGGTGGCCGGCGTGCTCGAGGACAGCCTGTACCTCGCGCAGGTCGGCGACTCCCGCGCCTACTTCCTGCGCAACGGCGAGGCGACGCAGATCACGCGCGACCAATCGATGGTGCAGGCAATGATCGACGCCGGCACGATCACGGAAGAGGAAGCGGAGCAGAGCGCACGGCGCAACGTGATCCTGCAGGCGCTCGGCCCGAAGCCCGAGATCAAGGTCGACCTGACCTGCCAGCCGATCCGCCGGGGCGATGGCCTCGTCCTCTGTTCGGACGGGCTCAGCCGGCAGGTTCGGCGTGAGGAGATTGCCGACACGGTCGTCGGCAGTGCAGATCCCCTGTCGGCGTGCGATCGTCTGGTCGCCATGGCCAACGAGCGAG
>JBFJPA010000173.1:0-8713 GCA_041617355.1 Longimicrobiales bacterium | reverse complement strand
CAAGCTCCAGGCCTGGATCCGCAAGGAAGGCCTCAAGGTGGTGATCATCTTCGAGGGCCGTGACGCCGCCGGCAAGGGCGGGGTGATCAAGCGCATCACCGAGCGGCTCAATCCCCGGATCGCCCGGGTGGTCGCGCTGGGCACGCCCACGGAGCGCGAGCGAACGCAGTGGTACTTCCAGCGGTACGTCGCACACCTGCCGGCGGCGGGCGAGATGGTCCTTTTCGACCGCAGCTGGTACAACCGGGCGGGCGTCGAGCGGGTCATGGGGTTCTGCACGCAGGAAGAGCACGAGGAGTTCCTGCGCTCGTGTCCGTCCTTCGAACGGATGCTGATCCGCTCCGGTATCACGCTCATCAAGTACTGGTTCTCGGTGGGCGACGAAGAGCAGGAACGCCGGTTCCTCGACCGCATCGATGACCCGACGAAGCGCTGGAAGCTGAGTCCGATGGATATCGCGTCGCGCGCACGTTGGGAGGACTACTCCCGCGCGAAGGACGAGATGTTCGCCCACACGGACACGAAGCAGTCGCCGTGGTTCGTCGTGAACGCGGATGACAAGCGACGAGCTCGTCTGAACTGCATCAGCCACCTGCTCGGCATGATTCCGTACCAAGACATGACGCCGGAGCCCGTGAACCTGCTGGAGCGGCCACGACGGAAAGGGTACATGCGCCCGCCCATCACGGACCAGTCGTTCGTGCCGGAACGGTTCTGATCGGGCCAGCGCGTCAACCGGACTTCTGCCCGAACGCGACGCCGAACCCCGGTAGCACCTCGATCCACGCGGTGCGCTCGAAGCCTGCCGCCGTGAATAGCGCGGCGAACTCTTCCGGTGTGTGGAACCCGATCCAGCCGGGGTCGGCCCATTTCGCGAGCGGTGCGCTCAGTGCGTTGAACCAGGCCGGTCCGGGATCGATGACGCAGTAGATGCCGCCGGGCCTGAGGACACGGAAGATCTCACGCGACGCGGCCGGCGGGTCCGGATAGTGGTGGTGCGCGAGGGAGTTGTAGACCAGGTCGAACTGCCCGTTCAACAATGCCGGCAAGGCGCCGACGTCGGCCTGGAAGAACGCGCAGTTCTCCAGCCCGTGCGCACGCGCCGACCGGAACGCGGCATTGACCATTCCGGCGGCGAGATCGATGCCGACCACCTCGCCGTCGCTGACGATGCGTGCGATGCGCTGCAACTCGCGGCCGGCGCCACACCCGGCATCGAGCACGCGCAGATCGGGCCGCAGATACGGCCGCAGCGCACTGAGCGCTTCGTCGAAGATGGCCGTCGAAAACGGCTTCACGAAGGCATCGTAGACCTCCGCCATCCGGTCGAACTCCTCGACGAGGTAGCCGTGCGGCGATGCGTCGTCGAGCAGCACGGGCGTCACGCGCGGGCCTGAAAAGCGGCGGCCGAGGCCAGGCCGATCCAGCGGAATGGGCAGTTCACCGATGGGCGTCGCAGGGGGGAGCAGCCCGGCACGTCTCGCGGCCTGTGCGGGGTAAAGCACGTTGGCCGCGTACGACCACATCGCGGAAACCAGCATGCCCTCGGCGAAGGCGCCGCCCGGCGCGTGGCCGTGACCGCCTGACATCAGGCCTTCTTCGTCGTCGAGCGCTTTCTCGTAGTCTTCCGCTTGCGCGCGCGTTTGCGCGGCTTCGGCGCGGCGGCCTCCTCATCGGCACGCCGCCGCAGCACGATGCGGATTCCGTTCTCGGCGAGGCCCGGTACGCTCAACTCACCGCGGAACGTGACGCCGGGCTCCAGGTCGTCACCGATCGGGGCGATCACCTGCACCAGCGCGCTCTGGCCCGGGTCGAGCGTCAGCGTGCCGGGAACGATGCGCAGTGGGGGTTGAATCTGTCGACCGGAATCGTCCGTGAACGCCGAGGTCGCGACGGCCGTCGAGACGCGACGGGCCAGTTTGTTGTCGACGAGGAAGGCACCCACGGCTTCCTGTCCGGCGGCTTCCTCCAGCACGATCGCGGGCGCGGCCGGCTTCGCGGGCGTCGTCGGCTGCGCCGACCCGGTGCCGAGCCGGACCGGAAGCTTCACGTTGCCCCAGATGCCTGCGAGCGCCTCGAAGTATCCTGTGGTGAGTCGGATCACCGACTCGTAGTAGTCGAGGTTCGCGCGCATCGAGCGCTGCAGCATGTCGCTGAAGGGGCTCGTCTCAGCCATGCGTGAAGACTCCGGCGCTGATGCCGGTCCGGCCCTCGTTGCAGGGTCGGTGGCAGTAGAAGTGATCGTACCAATGGTGCAGGTAGTCAGGACAGTCTTCGATCTCGACCTCGTGGCACGAGTCCATACCCAGCGTGCCCACACTGACGCTCCAGCGGAACACGTAGTCGCGGCAGCCGCGCACGAGAATCACGACTTCGTAGATGTGCCCCGTCGGCGCATCGTCCGGAACGGAGAGGCAGATCTTGACCGTTTTCCGCTCGAACGGGCTGAGCGCGACTTTGTCCGGCGTCACCGTAACGAGCCTGGCATCATCGCCGATCGCGCCTACCACGACTTCGCGCCGGTTCCGATCGCAGTTCTCGATGACCACATTGATGCAGGCGCTGTGACACTGTGCGATGTGGCTCGTACAATCGCATAGCCGGCGGGGCATCCAGCACGGCTCCGGAATGTCGCAGCAGCTCCTGGGTCCGCAGCGCACGCGCTTCGACAGTTGCGACGACAGGTCCGGCATGGACATGCCGGTCATGGCCTCGAACATGTCCGTGCTCAGCTTCATCTGTGCCTGGAACAGGTTCCGCAGGGCGGCCGGTACGCCGCCGAGTGGCGCCTTCTCGGTGGTGGACGTCATTTCACAACCTCCTCCGTAACCTGGAGGCGGACGTAGTAACGGGCATCTTCAATCGGCCACGTTCCCGAATAGGTGCGGCCGGGCCGCAGGCTCTCGGGCAACGTCAATTGGGCACGCACGGCGCGGGCTTCACCCGGACCGAGCGGTCCAGCCCCTTCCTCGACCTTCACGCGGACAATACCGCCATGCTCTTCCGCGAGACTATCGGCGAGCGTGTCGACCCGGCCGCGACCCTCCACGGATTTTGCGGACAGCGCCCGGTGCACGGCTCGCTCAGCGCCATCGACGGCGAACAGGCCGAACACATACGCGCCGCGCACTTCGGCACCGACATTGCCGCGATTCACCACCGTGATCTCGACGGACACCCGGTCCTTCGGCTTGCCGCTCAGGCGCAGCGTGTCTGGAAACACGTCGACGTCCGTCAGCGGATCGATCTCGAGGATGGCGTCGATCTCGCCGTCGGCGAGTACGAGCTTCGCTTCGACCTTGCCTGCGGGTGTCGTCGTCGGGAGTGCGAGTTGCAGGTGTGTCACGCCTTCCAGCGCGGTCGCGTGCACGGTGAATTCCGTCGCTTCCTGCCCCTTCCTCGCCGGTCCGACACGCAGGAGCCCGCGGCGGCCGAAGGCCGTGCCGGGCACGACGGCGGTGAGGCCGTCCGGGGCGCCCCGGAAGCGGATCACCGCGGCGCGCGCTGCGGCGCTCATGTCCGCGTCCGGCGCTTCCGCTTCGTCGCGCTCGCGCTCTTCTTGACGGCAGGCTTACCCGGAACGGGCTGAGTCGGGACGGGCGTGGGACGCCCGGGCTCCGGCTTCATGTGCACCTTGCCGCAGTGTTCACACGGATTCGGCGTGTACGGCTCCGTGATGATCTGTGCTTCGCCACACAGCCTCACATTGGCCAGCTCGAAGCCGAGAACGGACAGACCCACGCAGAAGTCCGCCGGCAGGTGCCCGCGGATCGACGGGAACTCGGTCAGCCGGATCTCCACGGGATCGACGGCCAGCTGGACCTTCGGGATGTGATCGATGCTCAGGTGGATCGCCGGCAGCGAGTCCACGTTCAAGTGGATCGCCGGCAGTTCCTTGATGTGGAGGTTGAATGTGTCGGGGATTCCGTTCACCGTGACCGGTGAAACCACGCGCGTTCGGAACGGTTGGGGAATGTCAACGCCCATCACCACCTCCGGCCGGAGCCTACTGCGAACTTTGCCCTTTCCGGGTGCGACGTCAAGGCTACGGTCGACGCGCGACGCCGATCGCGGCGAGTTACGGCAACAGGTCGAGACGCTCCAGGAGGGCTAATTCCTCGGTCGATACCGGATCCCCGACGAATCCAGTCCGCAGCCGCGTCGGCCGCGGGCCCAGCGTTACGTGAAGACAGGGATCCGCACGGTACGCCTCGGCGAGCCGCTGCAACGGTGGCCAGCGCGTCGCGCCGTCGAGCAGAATCGCGATCGCCTGGAAGATGCGAGCCACGTCGTCGACAGTACCGACGAGATCCAGCCGGCCGTCGAGTACGGCATCCGTCACTTCGGCATACCCGTCGAGCAAGTCGAGCGTGGTCCTGCGGTCCGTTCGCCCGTGCCCGTCCAGCGCGGCCGCTCCATTCTCGATACTGACCTCCTCAACCATGAACGCGCCCGAATCGAACCACACATCGACCGTTTCGGCATCGAGCGAGATGCGCGCACGTCGGAGGCCGACGACTTGACGTAACCGGGCCGCGGCAGTTGGGTCGGCCGTGTCGAGGTGTGCGATGAGCGCCGCGATGTAATCTGCCAACGTTCGGCAGGCGCCCGCCCGCGAGAGCGCGAGAACGGCTATCGGCTCAGTCGACATATTCGAAGATGGCGAGGCCGGATGCGGCGACATCGCGTTCGCCAATGTGCGCGGTGGCGTGGAAGCGACCTGCAATCTCGTGGATGAAGCCGTACCCGCGGCGCACGGGATCGCCGGCGATGAGCTGTGCGGCGGCCGCCGCTTGGAAATGGATCTCGCAGCGGTCGATTCCGTCGTCGGCCTGGATCACGACCTGGCCGGGCAGCCGCGGGCGCGCGCGGTCCTGGTGCAACGCGGCGAGCGCGCCGGGCAACCTTCGCGGTGTCGTTTCGAGGGGCGCTCCCCGCTCGATCGCGACGGCCGTGCCTCCGAAGCGCCTGCGGATCCCTGCCGCATCGACGATCAGCGCGGTTCCGTCCGGCGAGCGGTGAGCGCGGTCGGTTACACGGCTCACGACGAACGTGGTGTCGCCGGCATCGGCGAGGAATGCACCCCATTCCCAGCCCGCGTCGTCGCCCCAGTACCAGCGTCCCCAGTTGTGGTCGTGGTACGCCGCGGCGTCGACCACCGTCAGGGACTGGTCCGCGACGTGGATCTCGCCACTCGCGCGCAGTCGCGGAATCGCCGTCCACGAGATCCAGCCGGACCCGAACGGAATGCGTCGCTCCACTTCCACCGGCGCGGACGCCGGTCGCGCCTCGAGGGCGACGCGCAGCCCGTCTGCCGGCAGCTCGGCCGAGACGAGGACACCGTCGCGCGCGTCGAGTGCGAGGGCCAGCGTGCGCATCGCGATGCTGCTCGGACCGAGGCCGATGTCCGCAATGGCGGCAACTTCGACATTGCCGATCCAGCCACGGTCCGGGATGTGGAACAGGGCCGTTCCAATGGCGCGAGCGCGTGCGTCCCCGGGCGCACCGTGCAAGGACGCATTGAACACGCCGATGCCGCCGGACCGCCGATCGAACACGTTCAGGTGGAACCAATCCTTGTAGGCGGCGGCACTGGCATCGAGCGGCCCGGGTGGGCGCAGCACGTCGGCGATCATCAGCGCAGCAGCGATCCCTCCGGACCCCTGGATTGGGTGTCCTCCGCGGCGAGGACCGTGCCCGCCGGCTGTGCAGTCGGCTCGGCCAGCGCTTCGACAACGCGCTTCAGGTCTGACCCGAACGCCCACAACCCGACCATGGTGTCGAGGAAGGTCGGATCGATGTCCTCCACGCCGTCGGGATTGCCGGCGAAATCGCCGGGGATCGGCATCAATGCGAGCGTCTCTTCCAGATCCGGCGCGAGCAGCAACGCGGCGTCATTGCGCAACTCCTGGACCAGCGGTGAGGGCGCCATCGTCGCGGTCCATTCGTTGATGCGCAGCGACTCCCAGAGCAGCTCGCCATTGCTGCCCGGCCGGCCCGCCTCCAGCGCGCGGCGCAAGCGCGCGCCCTCCGCGGTTCGACTCGCCTGTCGGCCGAGCGCCGCGAAGCCGGCGATGAGCGAACCGAGCGCCGCCGCGCCCGACATGAAGTACAACGTGCCCAGCCGCGCCGAGAGCGAGGCCAACAGCGTGGCCGTCGTACGACCGGATTCATCCGGCGCGTCGATCAGCCGGACGCGGGAGTCCGTCGTCTCCTGTTTCATGTCGTCCTCCCGCGGCGCGGCATCGTCCGTCCCGTCGCTCGACCCGACTTCTGCGTCGCCGACTTCTTCGTCGTTTTCTTCGCCGCCTTCTTTGCCGTTTTCTTCGACGTCTTCTTTGTTTGTTTGGCCGTCTTCCGCGTGCTCTTCCGTTTCTTCGTTGTCGTCGTCTCGCGGCGTTTCGGGTCGATCACACGGATCGCGATCGGAATGGCGCCGTGCCGGAACCCCTGCAGCAGCAGTGCACCGGAGTAGGTGTCTGGGGGCAGCTCGGCGGGCAGGGGCACCGACAGCTCGATGCGTGCGGTCTGGCCGGGTGCGACCAGCCGGGTCGCCCCGCCGGGCTCGGTCGCCGGGAACCACGTCGTGCCCGTCGTTCCGACGAGCGGCGTGAGCTGCGGCGAGACCATGCAATGGACGCGCTGCAGGTTCTCGATCTCGAGGCCCACCGGAACGATCTCGCCGGCTCGACCCTCGCCGCTCAGCGTACCGGTCTTGCCGGGTTGTACGACCGTGCCTGGCGAAGATGGGCCGAGCGTGCCCTGAAGTCGTCGCAGATAGCGCAAGGTCTCGTCGGCGAGTCGCGCCTGGAAGTCGGTCTGCAGGCGAAACAGGTCGGCGAATGGGTTGGTGCCACCGCCCTCGCCCGGCTCGTTGGTCACGCGCACGCAGCCTCCTTACTTCACCCGGTCAATGACATAGCGCAGCATTTCACGGAGAAACCGACGATCCTCGTTTTCCCGCAGAAACGGGAGCGCGCGGCCGTCCAACTCGAGAGCACGGTTCGAGTATTCCGTGGCGACGGCACGTCCGTGATCGAGAGAGCCGGCCGCCACCATCGCCGCCTTCAGCCAGGCGACGTCGGACGCCGCCTTCTGCTCCCGCGGCGTTCGCAGGATCTCGAGCGCCCGTTCGCGTGTCGCGCCCCGGGCGCCCCGGATGAAGTGCAGAAGCATGACCGTCCTCTTGCCTTCCCACAGGTCCCCGCTCGACTCCTTACCGTACAGCTCTTCGTCGGCCTCCAGGTTGAGCAGATCGTCGGTAATCTGGAACGCGATTCCGGCGAGGAATCAAAGCTCGACCAGGGGGAGCAGCTCCGTGTCGAGTGGCTCATCGGGCCCGGCGGCGTGGCCGCAGATGACGCCGATGCGGAGCGGTGCAATGACCGTGTACCAGCACGTCTTCTTGTAGGCCATGCGCACGTAGTCTCGGTCGTCGAGCGTGAAGCGGCCCTCGCGGATCCAGGCCAGTTCCATGGCCTGGCCCTCCACGCTCTCGCGCGCCATCCGTTCGACCTCGCGCAGCACGAGCAACGTCTTGCGCACGCCGATCTGTCGGGCATTCTCGAGTAGCAGCCCCATGGCCAACACGTTCGTGGCATCGCCCACGTTGACGGCGATGGGCACGCCGTGTGCTTCCAACAGCGTGACTTTGCCGCGTCGAAAGCGTGAACCATCCTCGACGTCGTCATGCACGAGGAATGCGTTGTGGAACAACTCGAGCGCGGTCGCGGAGGTGAGCACCTGGTCATCGCGGCCGCCGGCGGCCCGGCACGCGGCAAAACAGATCGCCGGTCGTAGCCCCTTGCCTTCGCGGAACGGATAATCGGAGAGCAGATCGTAGAGGGGGCCGTAGCCGGTCGCACGCCGGTGCGCGAACACGCGCTCCAGCTCGCACCGCACCGCCTGCCGCGCCTCCTCCAGGACGCGAGCGACCAGCCCCTCGTCGTGGGCCACGGCAAACCACCCCTCCCGAATCCGAACATTGGCTCGCGCCGCAGGGCCAAGGTAACCAGGCGCCTTCGCCGGTCAAGCACGCGACGTCGGCGCCGGTCAACGCGAGGGCTCCGGCATACCCCGGTCGGCCCAGGAGCTCAGTCTGGCTTGCGCGCGACGAACAGGAGGTAGTACGGCACGCGCGCCGCATCTTCGAGGTCAGCGTGCTCCCGCAGAGCCGCCTCACCCGGCCTGGGCTCGAGCACCCGTTCCAGACGGAATCCGGCGTCGAGGACCCAGCCAAACCAATCCGACAGCGTCGCGTGCAGCGCGGGGCTCGTCCAGACGTAATGCATTCGCACCCAATGGTACTCAATCGGACCGACGTCGAAGTACCGGTCGATCTCGAGAGCGCGCTTGCGTCCATCTTCGAACCGCGCCCAGTTCCGGTACGGCGTGTCCGTGCACGGATGCGTGATCGAGGCGACGAAGCGACCGCCCGGACGCAGCACCGCGAACGCGTGCACCGCGCCTGGCGAGCTCACGCGCGAGGTAGCCTGCGCCGCACCCGACGTCCAGCACATCCCGATCGGTGACGTCGCCGACCGCCTCGATCTGCGCCGGGCCGAGAAACGCGAGCCGATAGTGATCGGCTCCCGAGCGCTGGAACTCGTCGTACGCGGCCGCGCCGTAGTCCCACGCGGCGGCGACGGAATCCGGATCGAGCGGGAGTTCAGACTCGGACACGGCGGGTTAGGGAAGCGGGAGTGCCGGGCGT
>JBFJPA010000172.1:0-8719 GCA_041617355.1 Longimicrobiales bacterium | reverse complement strand
GTGGTCGAGGCGTGTGAAAGTTCGGCGACGTGCGACCAGGAGCATCCGGACCTGTCGGGACGGCTCGAGCGCGTGCTCGACCGGCTGCGGCGGGGGCCGGTCACGCTCACCGTGCGCGGCGAAAACGTGCGCTTCACGCTCGGCGACTTCGCGTACGCGCTGCGCGGCCTGCTCTACGGCCGCGCCCGCGACGTGCCCGCCCTGATCCATGCGGCTTCGGAAAACGAGTTCGACGCGCTCGCCGAATATTATCTCGAGCGCACGGCTTGGGTCGGCGAGGAGGACGGCACGGCCGCGTACCACTTCTCCGCCCTGTGCGCCGAGGACATCGCGCCGCTGACGGATGACGATGTCGCGAAGCACACGGCGGGCACCTTCATGGGTGACCATCTCATTGCGGGCTATCGTGAGGTCTGTAGTGCCTGGCCGGCCGCGAAATTGCCGCCGTCCTGGTGGGAGCCGGTACGCAGCGACGTGCCGGTCCTGATCATCTCGGGCGAGCGCGACCCGGTCACGCCGCCGTCGTGGGGCGAAGCCGTGGCGAGGCACTTGCCGAACAGCCTGCACATCGTGGTGCCGGGCGGCGGCCATGGCCCGCGCAACGCCTGCACCCGCGGTCTCGAGGCGCAGTTGCTGCGTGAGGCGAGTGCCGCGGGTCTGGACACGTCGTGTGCTGGAGCGCCGCCAGGCAGGCTTTGATGATCGCGTCGACCGGCCTCACGCTTTCGAGGCCGCTTCCACGAGCGCGAATGTGTCGCGGGCCGACTTGATAGCCGCCGTCGGACCGACGAAGACGACGTGGTCGCCTTCCTGCACGACCGTGTCGCCGCGGGGCACGACGAACTTCTGCTCCCTCACGATCGCGGCGACGACACATTCCTGTGGCATGCCGATCTCGCGGATCATTCTGCCCGCGACCCGGGCACCGGGCGGCACGATGATGCCGACCAGACCGGCGATGCCGGTGCCGATCTCGAACAACTCGGCGACGCCGGGCCGGTCAAGGTAGTTCTCGACCATCGCCGCCGTGGCCCAGGGCGCGCTGATGGCGACCACCTGGTGCTCCTTCAGCAACTGCTCGTAGTCGGGGTCGCGCACGATGGCGATCACCTGGGCCACGCCGAGGCGACGGGCCTGGAGCGCCGCGATGACATTGCGTTCGTCATCGCGCGAGGCCGCGATGACGACGTCGATGTTGTCGAGGCCGACCTGCTCGAGCACCTCGCGTTTCGTGCCATCGCCGTGGAAGACGGGCACGTGGAACCGCTGCTCCAACTCGCGGCAGACGTCTTCATCCTCTTCGATGAACGTGATCTGGTGCTGGGCCGTGCGGAACATGAGGCGGTACTCGTCTTTGGCGAGAAGCCGTTCGGCAATGTTCCGGCCGCGGACGCGGCCACTGATGATGAGGACTCGCATGCGCTTCCTCCGTCGGGCGCGGATCAACAGGAGTATACGCGCGAACGCGGCGGGCAGACGTTGCAGCTCGACACGGTTCGCGGGGCGGATGAGATAGATGGCGCCGCCCACGGCGGTCAGTACGCCGCCGAGGGCGAAGGCTCGGAACTCGAGTGCGGGCACGAAGGCCCAGCACGAGATGATGCCGACGATGGGAACCACGGGATGCAGCGCGACCTTGAACGGCCGGCGCAGGTTGGGCATACGGCGGTGCAGGGCGATCACGGCGTAGTTCACGACGCCGAGACCCATCAAGAACCCGAAGTCCGCCAGCGACGCGACGAAACGCACGAGTCCGGACGCGCCGAACACGACGACGACAACCGCACAGACGGCCAGCGAGACGTGCGGCGTCTGGTAACGGCGGTGCAGCTTCGCGAAGACGTGAGGGAAATGACCGTCCCGGCCGAGCGCGTAGAGCACACGTGCGCTGGCGCCGAGCGTCACACTGAACGCGGACAGGCTGGCCATCACGGTCGCCGTGATGGCGGCCCAGCGTCCCCACGCGCCGAAGAGCCGGTCCGATGCGAAGATGAACGGCACCGCGCTGTCGGACAGCTCGGTGTGATGGGTCGTGCCCATCATGACCCAGACGACCACGACATAGATGAGCGTGCCGACAGCGAGCGTGATGAGGATGGCACGGGGAATGGTCCGGCCCGGGTCGATGATCTCCTCGGACGCGACCGTGATCAGCTCGAAGCCGACGTACGAGATGTAGATCAGGGCCATGGCCGGCAGGAACGGCGCGAAGCCGTACGGCGCGATCGGCGCGAGGTTGGCCGGCTCGACCTGCATCCAGCCGAGTACAGCAAACCCGATGAGCACGGCCAGCTCGATAAGGTTCATGACCGTGATCACGCGGATCGCCTCGGACATGCCTCGCAGATTGAGTGCGCCGAAGACGAGGGTCGTCGCGAAGGTCAGGCCGATGAGGCTGGCGCCCGGCCAGAAGTACTCGCGGATCGCGAGCGCGAAGATGAGCGCGTACAGGGCGCACGCGAGCGTATTGCCGACCCAGAAGAACCAGCCGGTGAAGAAGGCCAGCGGCCGTGGCAGGACCCGGCTCACGAAGGAGTAGCCGCCGCCGGCGAGCGGGATCGCTGCGCCCAACTCGCTGTAGTTGAGCGCCGTGAAGACAGTCAGCAGGCCCATCACCAGATAGACGGCGATGCCGAGCGGGCCCACCATGTGGGCCAGCTCGCCGGGCAACGCAAAGATGCCGGGCCCCATCATGGCGCCGATGCCGATCATGACGGCCATGAAGAGCCCGATGTTGCGTTTGAACCCGACCTGCTCGGCCATACTTCGCCTTTCGTCGATCCGCAGCGTGGCGGCTCGGTCGTGTTGCTTGCGTGACGATCGACAGGAACGGGTGGGAATCGACCCCCGGACGCGGTCGGTGTGGCTTCGCGCGGAGGACGGGGTCGGTGAGAACATCCCCAAGGTGTGCCCGCATCGATCGGCGGGGCAAGGATTAATCGCCGGTTGCCCGCCGCCGTCTCAGCCCGCATCGTAACTCCATGAACGATGCGATCCTGCGCCTGTTCGAGGCGGCGTTCGGCGCGCCCGCCGCAAACGTCGTCCCCGTCGCGGCCGATGGCTCGGTCCGCCGCTACTGCCGGCTCACGGGAGCGAGCGGCGAGACCGCGATCGGCGGCATCGGCTCCGACCACGAAGAAAACGCCGCATTCATCTCGTTCAGCCGCTCGTTCCGCGGCATCGATCTGCCCGTTCCCGAGATCTACGGCGTCGATGAAGGCGAGGGCGTGTGGCTCGAGGAGGATCTGGGCGATACGACGCTGTTTGCCGCGCTGTCCGCGGCGCGGTCCGAGGCTGGCGGCGGCACCGCGTTCCCGGAGTCGATGGTCGCCGTCTACGAACGGGTCGTCGACCTGTTGCCGCGCTTCCAGGTGCACGGCGGCCGCGTCGTCGACTATTCGGTCGCGTATCCGCGTCCCGTGTTCGACCTGCAGTCGATCCTGTGGGACCTGAATTACTTCAAGTACCACTTCCTCAAGCTCGCGCGCATCCCGTTCAACGAGGAGCGGCTCGAAGACGACTTTCGCAAGCTGGCCGACTTCCTGCTGCGTGCGGACACGAGCCATTTCATGTATCGCGATTTCCAGTCGCGCAACATCATGATCCGGGCGGATGGCTCGCCGTGGTTCATCGACTATCAGGGCGGCCGGCGGGGTGCGCTGCAGTACGACATCGCGTCGTTACTATACGACGCGAAAGCGGCGGTGCCGGAAGCGGTGCGGGACCGCCTGCTGACGCGCTACATCCGCGCGCTCGAGACGCACCTGCCCGTCGACGAAGAACGGTTCCGCGAGTTCTACACGGGCTACGTCATCGTGCGCATCATGCAGGCGATGGGCGCGTACGGGTACCGCGGCTTCTTCGAGCGGAAACCTCGATTCCTGCAGAGCGTGCCGTATGCGGCCCGCAACCTGGAGCGGCTGGTGGCGCGCGGGCTGCCCGTCCGCCTGCCCGAGCTGGAGACGGCGTTCGCCCGCATCGTCGAGGCGTGGGCGCTGCTGCCCGTCGAGACGGATGCGACGTCGGGGCTGTCCGTTCACATCACGAGCTTCAGCTATCGGCGCGGGTATCCGGAGGACGCGGCCGGCCATGGTGGCGGCTTCGTCTTCGACTGCCGTGCAGTGCCGAATCCGGGCCGCGAGATGCAGTTCGCCTCGCTCTCCGGTCTGGACGGGTCCGTCATCGAGTTCCTGAACGAACGCGCCGAGGTCGGGGCGTTTCTCGAGAATACGACGGCCCTCGTGGACGCACACGTACAGGATTTCCTGCGACGCGGCTTCACCAGCCTTTCCATCGCCTTCGGCTGTACGGGCGGGCAGCACCGCTCGGTCTATTTCGCCGAGCGCGTAGCCGCCATTCTCAGGATGCGACATCCGGCGATCGCGGTGCGCGTCGAGCACCGCGAACAGGACGAGTGGCCGAAGACGGCGGCGCGACCCGCTTCCGCCGCGGCCGCTGCCGATACGATGGCCTCGCCGGCGAATGGCTGAGGCCGGAACCCCGGGCGCGCCCGGACCGCGAGGATCGACATGAACCGTGAATCCGCCAGCCACGTCCTGCGCGAGGAGCACCAGCGCATCCTCCAGGTCGTGAACGTGCTCGAGGATCGCCTGGACGACATGGGACTCGGCAACGAGCCGGATTTCGATGTGCTCGCCGATTGCGTCACGTTCTTCCGCCTGTTCGCCGACGCCTGTCACCACGGCAAGGAAGAGGACCTGCTCTTTCCGGAGCTGGAAAACGCCGGCATGCCCCGCGACACCGGTCCGATCGCCGTCATGCTCGAGGAGCATCGACAGGGACGTTGGCTCGTGGCCGGCATGGCCAAGGCGCTGCCGGGCGCGCGGGCCGGCGATGCTGGGGAGCGGACGGCCTTCGATCGGCACGGCCGCGGCTACATCGACATGATCCGCGCGCACATCGCCAAGGAGGACAACGTCCTGTTCAACATGGCGGACCAGCTGGTCGCGGGCCCGAGCTGCCGTCAGCTGTGCACGTCGTATGAAGAGGCCGACGGCTGCCTGTTCGAGCAGCGCACAAAGGCGCAGCTCGAGGCACTCGCCGAGAAGCTGGCGGGCGCTTGAGATTCGCCGTCTGCTCGCGCTGACTCGTTATGGACGCGATGATCTTTGCGGCCGGCCGAGGCACCCGGCTCGGCGCGATCGGCGAGTCCACACCGAAGGCGCTGCTGGATGTCGGCGGCGTCACCATGATCGAGCGCATTGCGCGGCGTCTGATCGCGGCCGGCGCCGTCCGCCTCATCGTCAACGTCCACCACCACGGCGGGCTCATCGAGGAGTTCCTTCGCGCTCGCGACGGATTCGGCGTGGAGTTGCATATATCGCGCGAGCTCGAGGAGCCACTCGAAACCGGGGGTGGCCTGCTCGCGGCGGCGCCGCATTTCCGTCGCGACACACCCTTCTTCCTGCACAACGTCGACATCATCTCGGACCTCGACCTGGCCGGCCTGTACGCGGCACACGGCGAGGATGCGGTCGCCACGGTCGCCGTGAACGAGCGAGAGACGAAGCGATACCTGTTGTTCGATGACGATGGGCTCTACGGCCGGCTGGACGGCCGGGACGGCACGCGCATCGAAGTGCGCTCGCCGCGCGGCGAGTCCCATAAATGGGCGTTCGCCGGTGTGCACGTCGGCTCGCCCGCCCTGTTGGACCGCATCACGGAGCGCGGCAAGTTCTCGATCCTCGACGTCTATCTCCGCATCGCATCCGAGGGAGGCCGTATCCTGCCGCACGACGTGACTGCCGCAACGTGGCTCGAGATCGGTAATCCCGAACGGCTGGAAGCGGCGAGGCGGCTGCTGGCGGCGGGAAGCTGAACGCGACGGATCCGATGGCCCGGATCGCGCAGCTGCCACCGTTCCCGGGAGACTGACCGCCCGCGCTTTCTTCAGTCCGGCGCCTTCGCCTTCGTCCCGATCATCGCGATCGGCTCACCACTCGAGATCGGCGGCGTGGCGACCACATAGACCACGATGCCGCCGAACGGTGCGCGCACTTCGCCAATGGGATCGCCGAAGTGATCGTGCAACGTGCCGATGACATCGCCTGCACTCACTTCGTCGTCGGGACGCACCACGGCACGGAACAACCCGGTCGCCGGACTGCGCAGGACGCGTGTCGGCGCGAGCCAGGTCGTCGGCGGCGTGACGACCGGGGTGCCTTCGATCATGCCGAGGTGTCGCAGCAGGTTCCACACGCCCGCTTCGGCCATGGCGATCCAGCGTTCCTCGACACCGCCCAGCTCGCCCGTCTCCGTCGTGATGGCCGGTTTGCCGCGTGTGATCGCCGTGTTTGACGTGAACACCGATGCGGCCGGATCGCGGGGCCGCTCATCGTCGATGACGATGTGATCGATGCCGAACGCCTCCGCCATGCCCCGCGATGCCACATCCACATCCGCACGACCCGATCGCATCCAGTAGCTGTAGGCCCGCAACGCCTCGTTCGCATCGCCACAGTGCAGATCCGCCACGTAGTCGGCCCGCGCGATCACCTCCGTCGTGATGACATGGGCGATGCGTTCGCTTTGCGTGCCGTTCGCCGAGCCCGGGTAGACCCGGTTCAGGTTCTTTCCGTCCGCCGGGCCGTAATAGACCGTGCGGCCGTGGAACGACGGGAGGTTCGCGATGTGCACGAGGATGATCGTGCCCGCGACAGCGTCGGGCGCCAGCTTCGCGCGCACGCGCTGCAACGCCAGAATCGGCGGATACTCCGACCCGTGTGTCCCCGCGATCAGGGCCAGCACCGGGCCGGGCTTCCCGCCGTGCACCACCGTCACCGGGATGCGCGTCGCGCCATCGGTCCCTGGCGCGACATCCAGCCAGCCGGACGTTTTCGTGCCCCGCGCCGCACGCACGGGCCCCACCACGTAGCTCGCGTTCGGCGACACGCTCGATCTCCGGGCAACGGGTTCGACGGACCTCGTCCGCAATTGACGCGGCCACGGCAGGGGCGGCAAGCGATAGCCCCCACCCCTATACAGGAGCTCCGGCTCCCCATAAATTCCGGACGGGATCGGCTGAAACCGCCACAAGGAGAAGCGATCATGGCGAAGGCGACGGCGCCGCGCGCGAAGGTGCTGACGACGTGCGGCTGCGGCACCGAGCACGCTGCCGAGGGGGGCGAGCGTCACGCCGTCGGTGTGGATCCCGCGTTGAAGGACCGCAACCTGAAACGACTTCGTCGGATCGAAGGCCAGGTTCGCGGTCTGCAGCGAATGGTAGACGAAGAGCGCTACTGCGCCGACATCATGACGCAGATCTCATCGGTGCAGGAGGCGCTGCGGAGCGTGGGCCGAGAGCTGATGCGGAATCACCTGAAGCACTGTGCATCCGCGGCCATCCGCGAGGGAGAGGAGTCGGCCGAGGCGATGTACGATGAACTGGTCGACCTGATGTACAAACACGTTCGCTGAGCCCTCAGCCGAAGCAGTCGCCGGGCCGTACGCCGAGCTCAGCCAACCCCTCGGACTCGAGAAGCCGGCCCTCGAGCTCGACCGCGGTCAGCAGCACGTTGCCCGCGCCCGTGGCGACGCGGATTCCGGCCGATCCCAGGTCGTGCACGAGGCCGGGTCGGCCGTCGGCCAGTGTCTCTGCCAGAGTGCAGCGGCGCACGACGATCCGCGTGTCTCGCCACAGCGTGTGCGCCCCGCAGGACGGCCGCGCCGTCGCCCGGACCAGGTTCCGGATCCGGATTGCGCTCTCCTCCCATGCGATGCGGTCGTCGTCGTCGGTCCGGCGAGGCCAGGTTCGGGCGGTGGTTGGATCTTGCGGCCGACCCTCCATCCGACGACTCGTGTAATGAACCCAACCCGTGCGGAGCAGGTGCAGGCCTGCCCGGCGTGTATTGCGCAGCACGTCGACGATGTCGTCGTCCGGATGGATCGGAACCCGGGCTCGTGCCAGCATCGGACCGGTATCGAAGCCCGTGTCCATCTCGTGTAGCGTGACGCCTGTCACGGACTCCCCGTTCGCGATCGCCCACGGGATCGCGTCCGGTCCCCGGTACTCCGGAAGCAACCCCATATGCAGATTGAGACTGGCCAGCCGGGGAATGGTCAGGATCTCGGCCGGAACGAGCATCGGATAGGACCAGACCAGGATCAGGTCCGGTTCGAGTGCCTCGAGCGACGTCGCCAACTCCTCGATCCGGGCAGCCGGTGGCTGCTCCAGCACGGTCAGCCCGCCAGCCTCGAGCTCGCCGCTTACGCGTTCCACGCGCCAGTCGCCCCGACGCGTCGCCGGAAATACGACGGCCGCCACTTCGCCCCCGCACTCCCGGACCACGCCGACCGTGGCCAGTGCCAGCTCGTCGTAACCGAATACGACGACGCGAGGCGCCTCCGACCGCACCCGTTCCGCCATGGCGCCAAGTTAACGGCAGTAGCCGGCAGGCCGTGCCCCGTGCGGTTTGACTATCAGTCAGTTAAGGCCAGTCCCACCCTCGTCTGCAACCGCGGCAGAGTGCAGGACCGGGAGCGCCGGGGGGGTCGGCTCGGTGCCGGCCGTTCATCGGCCAAGAATGGCTCGGGAGTGGCGAGCGCGGGATCGAGAGTTGCTGAAAGCGTTGCGCCAGAATGGCAAAGGCGCATTTCGTGGAATGGCTCGGGGCGTTCGCGGGGGTCGTCCTGAAGTTGGCGCTGGGAATCGGCCAGAGTTGTTCGTGCGGAGCCTGTTCTGCTTTGCCACCACGACCGT